>JAYVMO010000035.1:0-9623 GCA_043758915.1 Acidobacteriota bacterium
TTGGCCTCTTCGGCCACCGCTTCCTGGGCTTGCCGCTTGGTGCCCACAAACAAAACCGTTCGTCCCTGTGCGGAGAGATCGTTTACAAAGCGGCTCGCTTCGCGGAACATCTTGAGGGTTTTCTGCAGATCAATAATATGGATGCCGTTACGTTCCCCAAAAATGTATTCTTTCATCTTCGGGTTCCAGCGCCGCGTCTGGTGGCCAAAGTGAACTCCGGCCTCCAGCAACTCTTTCATCGTAATTTCTACAGCCAAGTTTCCTCCTAGTAGGATAGCTGTTTGCGGTGGCGGCTTGCGTCGCCACAGAACAGCCTATTGCCGGCTCCTTGCCGGCCGTGATCTCGGCGGATCAGCTTGTGCCCATCCGCCGGAGCTCGTTTCATTCAGGCTCTTCTCTGTGATCTCTGTGTCCTCAGAGCCCTCTGTGTAAATCTTTAACGCTTCGTGAACTGGAAGCGCTTCCGCGCGCCCTTCTGCCCGTACTTCTTGCGTTCCTTCATACGGGAGTCGCGCGTCAAAAATCCGTTCTTCCGCAGCGCCGGCCGCAGCTCCGGGTTGTAGAGCGAAATCGCTCGCGCCAATCCCATGCGCACCGCTCCTGCCTGCCCGCCCACGCCGCCGCCATGCGCCGTCACCTTCACATCCACCTGATCCGCGATATTCGTGAACTTCAGCGGCTCCATCGCGTCATGCTTCCACGCGAAATTCGGAAAATACTGCTCCACGGTCCGGCCGTTCACCGTGAATTTTCCCGTGCCTGGACGCAGGAATACCCGCGCCACCGACTCCTTGCGCCGTCCCGTCCCCAGAAACCAGGTTTGCTTGCCCGTCAAAGGCGTTACCGTAGAACTCAACGTTCCTCCTCGAAATGGCCCGACCGCCATGCGGTCAACTCTGCCCAAGTGGCCACGGAACGGCCAAAAAACTACACGCCGGTTTGCTCCCTGCGATGGGTGACCGCTTGACGGCCAGACACAACGGAGAACAGCAACGTGAAGACTAATTCCTTACCACCACACGCTTCCGCGCGTTACGCGATCTCCGCTTGCTAGATCGCCATCGGCTGCGGGTTCTGCCCCGCGTGTCGCGCCAAACCTGCCGCGTCCCGGTACACGCGCAACTTCTTCGCGCGCCGCGCACGCAGCTTGTTCTTCGGCAGCATCCCCAGAACCGCTTCGCGCACCATCCAGTCGGCCTTGATTGGCCGCAACCTCTTCGCCGGCACTTCCTTCAGCCCGCCTGGATACCCGCTGTGCGAGTAATAAATTTTTTGCTCGACCTTGTTTCCGGTCATGCGAATCTTGTCCGCGTTAATCACCACTACGTGGTCCCCCGAATCCAGGTATGGCGTAAAGCTCGGCTTGTCCTTGCCGATCAGCATGCGCGCCACCTTCGTCGCCAGCCGTCCCAGCACCACATTCGTGGCGTCCACCACAAACCAGTTCGCGCCCACTTTCAGCGCTTCCGCTTCCTCACCCTTGGCTACGTACGTCCTCATCGCAACAGTCACACCTTTCCCTGTAAAGACAAACGTCAATCTTAAAGTACGCACCTCCTCCTGTCAACGCGCACTTCGCTTCGCTGTCAAACCTCTTTTAAAATGTCCCCTTCCTTACCTCGTTAGAAATGTCCCTTTTTTTGTGCTCTGGTATTGGGTTGCTTTTGCATTGTGCTGTTCCGGGTGGCGGCGCGCCCCAGATTTCCTTCCAGGGCAGCTTGCGCCCTCGATATTCCATCTCGATCCTCCCGTCCTGCCACGCGCACACCACCACCTTCCCCTGCGCCGAAGCGTACTTCCGGCTTGTTGTAGCAACATGAAAATGTCACCCTAACGGCAACGTAAAAATGTCACCCTGCGGTGTGGTTTAGCTTCGTATTTCCGTAATAAATTGCGATCTCTCCTTCCAGATGCTGATAGAGCTGCACCTTGGCGCCAGCAAAGCTGAAGCGCCGGGCATGGGGAGGAATTTGAAAGCGATGTCCGTCCCACTGCACAACGTTATCGTTGCTGACGACGCGCGGAGGCACGAAGCAGCAGCTGCGGTCGAGATTTTTCGGTGCCGGACGCCAAGCAGTTTCACGGGAGACGGGAGCGTGCGCGAAGCGGCGGTTGTAATCGGCGATAAAGCGATGCAAGACGCGATGGGCAGAAGCCCGATCACCGGCCCCGGCCAGGCGGAGTTCGCTGACCAGGCGATCCTGGAGCACACCCCAGAGGCGTTCGACGCGGCCCTTGGCCTGCGGGCTGTGGGCAGCGATGGAGGTGATGCCGAGTGGCTGCCGGGCGCGGCCGAACTGAGTGGGCGCGCGCTGATGATTCTCGTGCTCATCGTCGAAGCGCTGGTGCAGTGGTACGCGATTCTCAGCCGCCGCCGCGAACCGCTGCTCCATGAATCGCCGTATGTCGCAACGCAGTGGACCGAAGGCTATTCCGGCGTCGCTCACGGAGAGGCCCAAGGGGACGATTGATGTCCACCGTCGCAAATCGCTCCGCGACGCCCGTAGGGGCGGGGCTTGCCCCGCCCGCTCAACGTACTTGGCTTCAGCGCATCGCGCGCCCCGCCGAGCTCCGTCGCACCTTGCGCGCCGCCTGGCGCGGCATCCGCGAATGGTGCGGCGACGCCGCTTATGAATCTTATCTCCGCTCGAAGCGCACGAAATGCGCATCGACCCGCGCGCTGACGGCGAAGGAGTTCTACGTCGATCAGCTCGAGCGCCGCTACTCCCGCCCCAATCGTTGTTGTTAGCGCTGTTTATAGTGGCCACTCTCCTGAAACTCTCTCCTTGCTCGCCCGCTTTGCTGGTTATACAATCCGCATCAATCCCGGCCCACAGTTTCTCTCCCCAACGGAGGCAGTCGTGACCATCAATCAGGATAAGCTTCACGAATTTCTGGGCAAGGCCATTGTCGATTTTGGCGCTACGTTCAATGCCGCCTTGATTCGCATCGGCGACAAGCTGGGACTCTACAAAGCCCTCGCAGCGGGCGGCCCGCAGACGTCCGGAGAGCTTGCCAAGTCCACCGGCACGGCGGAACGCTACGTGCGCGAGTGGCTCAGCGCGCAGGCGGCGGGCGGCTACGTCACCTATGACGCTGCGAACGGCAAGTTCCATCTCAGCGAAGAGCAGGCGTTTGCGATGGCCGACGAGAAAAGTCCGGTCTTTCTGCCGGGGGCCTTCCAAGCCGCTCTGGCTGCGGTCAAAGCTGAGGAGCAGCTCACGGAGAAATTCAAGACTGGCCAGGGCATGGGCTGGCATGAACATCACCATGAACTTTTCGTTGGCACTGAGCGGTTTTTCCGTCCGGGGTACGCCGCGAATCTCGTCAGCGCCTGGATCCCATCTCTGGAAGGTGTGGACGAGAAGCTGAAGAGTGGCGCGCGAGTTGCGGATGTGGGTTGCGGGCTGGGGGCTTCCACAATCTTGATGGCCGAGTCGTATCCCAAGTCCGAATTCGTCGGCTTCGATTATCACGACAAATCGATCGAGGCCGCCAAGCAGCGCGCCAAGGAAGCCGGAGTGAGCGATGGCATCCGCTTCGAAGTCTCCATGGCCAAGAATTATCCCGGCAACGAATATGATTTCGTCACTTTCTTCGATTGCTTGCACGACTTGGGAGATCCGGCGGGCGCTTCCGCGCATGTTCGCAGCACGTTGAAGAAAGACGGAACCTGGATGATCGTGGAGCCCTTTGCCGGCGACAAGCTCGAAGACAATCTGAATCCGATAGGCCGCGCATTCTATGGGGCGTCCACGCTTCTCTGCACGCCCGCTTCGCTCTCTCAGGAAGTGGGGCTGGCGCTTGGCGCGCAAGCCGGTGAGAAACGCATCCGCGAGGTCGTGACCGGGAGCGGCTTTTCGCGTTTTCGCCGCGCCACGCAAACGCCGTTCAATCTCGTTTTCGAAGCGCGCCCCTAGACGCAGTGCGCGGAGGCGCTTCGGACCATACTAGAAATCTTCGTCGTCTTCACCGGAATGTTTGAGGATGGCCGTTTTGTGCGTGATTTTCACGCCATGGGCGCGGATGCCGGCCACGATGGCGCGGCGCGTTTCCAGCGGCAGCATCTCCGGAGCGAATACGCCCGCCAGTTCCCGCGGGGAAAATTTGATGAACAGCGCCGCGACGTGCGCGGTCGCGTAGGCCACGGGTGTCGTGAAGCGTCCCTGCTGCCGAATCTGGTATAGCGTAGGAAATGAGCAATCGCTGCGGATGAGCAAGTGCTGATCTTCCTTCGCTCCGCGTTTCACGCCGCGCACCAGCACCGCCGCCGCAAACCGCGCGTTCTGCAGAATCCTCTGGCGGATCAGCTTGGCGATCATGCGCGGCGAAGATGTTTGCGGAAATCTTTGCCGCGGAATCCCCCGCGATTTCGATAATTTTCCCTGTTTGTACCAGCGGCGCAGCCGGTCGAATTCGTTTCCCCCGATCTTTACGTCCATGTCGCGCATGGCAATCGAGTAGGGAAGCGTGGTCACTTCGTCCTGCGCCGCAAGCACTACATTGGCGCTGCCGATGGGATCGGGGAAGCGAAATTTCTCCAGCTCGGCAAATCTCTTTTCCATGCGGAATTTGCCCGCACGGTAGACGCGCGGGCTGGAGATGGCTTCGTCGAAGGAAACTTCCGGCGACCATTGCGAAATGGGGTCGTCGCTCTCGCTGCTTTCATACAAACGGATGTGCACGCTCTCGATTTCATCGAGCATTTCGGCCGCGCGTTTCACCAGCAAATTCGTTAGCCCCGGCGCCGCGCCGGCGTTGATGACCGCCGCCCGGTTCTTCGCTTCGAAGCGCTTGGCGTAGGAGAACTGCTCGGACTTGAAAGGGTTTCTAGTGAGGTGCGAGCTGAGGTCCAGGTAATGCGCGCGCAGGTGCAGCGCGGCGCGCATCACGATCTGGTTAAAAACCGAAGCGCAGGCGTTGACGATGAGCTGGCAGCCGCGCGCCGCGCGGATGATTCCGCGCAGATTGCGCGCATTCACTTCCGTCACCGGGATGGTGCTTTTGTTGCCCAGGAAGCGCCGCGCGCGCTCCGGGTCGCGGTCGCCGCACCAGACCGTATGTCCTTGCCGCTCCAGCAATTGTGCGAGAAGGGAGCCGGTCGCTCCGGCCCCTAAAACGAAGATCCGCATGGCGTGGCCAAAACTCTATCACAGACTGCGCGCGGGTATTGTCGATCGTTTACGCTTGTGCGGGATGCCGGGGTGCAGGCGCTCCGCGGAGCAGGCCTTCGGTGCTGAGGTCTTCATCCACTTCCGGCCAGTGGATGCCATATCCTCCGCCCGCGATGTTCCAATGGTTTCGTTGCGCGGCTGTCGCGTGGAGTAGCTTGGGATACCAGGCCAAAGGCACACTGATGACCCGTCCATCCATTAAGGAAACACACAACGAGTCAGCGGTCAAACTCACGCCCGCCACCCGCTCATCAGCCTTCAGCGCCAAAATGCCCATGCCAAGCCTCTAATATTTCGAACCCATGTTCTTCCACCAGAGATTCTACTCTACGCAACTCCTCAGCGCGAAACCCAAAGTTTCGAGCAAGTGTCACAGGTTCCAACCAGAACTTTGCCGACAAGTTGTCGCGGTCAACGTGTACGTGTGGCGGCTCGTGCGGTTCGTGGCTGTAGAAGTAGAACCGGTAGGGGCCCGTCCTCAGAACGGTCGGGACGAGCCGATTCTACCGAATTGCGCTCTCCTCCGCACAGGAATACACTAGTCACATAACTCCGATCCCTGCGGCCTAAAGGAGAGACATCCTACGGCGCAGGGACGAAATCTCCGTTGCAGGGGGATTGAGGGTTCGGGTGGAAACGCCCGCGCCTCCCGCGTTTGGAAAGGAGCGACTTCGCTGGAGATATGCATATTTCCGGTGAGCGCCCGATTCCATTCCGTGGATCGGGTTTTTTGTTGCATCGCGTGATCGCCAACCATGACGCTTCATGACAAATTCGGCCGCCAGATCACCGACTTGCGCATCTCCATCACGGATCGCTGCAATTTCCGTTGCGTCTACTGCCGTTCGGCTGATCCAGAAAACTACCGCGATCACGATGAAATCCTCTCCTGGCCCGAACTCGACCGGCTCGCGCGTGTTTTCCTGAGCCTGGGCATTCGCAAAATTCGCATCACCGGCGGTGAGCCGCTGGTCCGCGAAGGCGTCGAGGACTACATCGCGCGCCTTCATGCGCTCGGCGTCGAAGACCTCTCGATGACCACCAACGGCCACCTCCTTGCCGAGCGCTGCGATCGCCTGATCGCCGCCGGCTTGCGCCGCATCAACATCAGCCTGGATTCGCTTGATCCCGCCAAATTCGAGCGCATCACGCGCACCAAGTCTTTTGCCGCCGTGATGCGCGGCATCGACGCGGCGCAGAATTCGCGCCTCGCTCCCGCCAAGATCAACGCCGTGCTGGTCCGTGGTCTGAACGACGACGAAGTCGAAGCCTTCGCGGGCTTTGCACGCGAGCGCGGCGTCATCATGCGCTTCATCGAATTCATGCCGCTGGACGCCGACCGCCACTGGACGCGCGATCTGGTGGTGCCCGCCGCGCAGATTCACGCACGCATCCACGCGCGCTGGCCGCTGGAGCAAATCCCGCACGAGCGCAGCGAGACCGCGCGCAAATACCGCTTCGCCGACGGCGCACCCGGCGAGATCGGCCTCATAGCGCCAGTTACGCAGCCTTTCTGCGGCCATTGCTCGCGCATCCGCCTCACCGCCGACGGCAAGCTGCGCACCTGCCTCTTCAGCAAGGACGATCACGATCTCCGCGCGCTGCTTCGCGAAGGAGCCGGCGACGAAGACCTTGTGACCTACATTCGCTCCGTGGTCATGGAAAAGGAAGAAGGCCACCGCATCAATGAGCCCGGCTTCATGCCTCCTTCGCGCACCATGGTGTTTATCGGTGGATAGCGGCAATTTTTGCCAGGACTTTTGCCAAGACTTTTGCCAGGACGCGAATAAGTCATGGCCTCCGCTGTATTGCTCTCGACCGCATGCTGCGTTTGCGTTAGCATCGATTTTGTAGGGACAGACTTCAGTCTGTCCTCTTCAGCCCGCGCACCGAAACAGATTGGAACCACCATGGCAGACCAAGACGACCAGGAAAGAGACGAAACACCCGACCCGGAGCAGCGCCTTTTCACGCTGACGGAAGCCGAGCGCACCCGCAAGGATCTTGAGCCGTTTCTCGTCGAGGCCATGGACTGCCGCAAGAGGTTGTCCGGCATCGAGGAGGTTCTCGCCGCCGTTTCTTCTCGCATCATGATCATGGGCGGCATCCTCGTGCCGTATGAAAAGCTGGCCGTGCAGCGATTGGAACATCGGCAGCTCGCGGAAACCATGAAGTCCGCGCTGAACCGCATTCTCGAAACCGGCTGCGTGATCAAGGACCTCGACGTTGGCCTGCTCGATTTTCCCGCGGTCATCGACAATCAGGATGTCTATCTTTGCTGGAAGCTCGGCGAAGACCGCATCCGATTTTATCATCGCCAGGACGAAGGTTTTACAAGCCGTAAGCCGCTCAACCCGCGCGACCTCGGCCCCGGCAACATCGTCCAGTAGCACAGGCTTCAGCCTGTGCGCTTTTCGCTTTTGCACTTATCGTTCTCGTCACTGCTCATGTGTAGCAAAACAGATACCACAACTTGCGCCATAGCCTCAGTGACCTGTCATCCTGATTCCTGGATCGACGGGGCCGACAAGTGTCATCCTGAGCGCAGCGAAGGATCTCAACCTAAGATGCATTCTCTGCCGCGCCATTTGAATCAGTTTTTGCATCCACGAATTTCCGTTCATCCCCTTTGCATCGAACGCCACACAAAAAAGGAACGCTCTTGTCATCTCATCCTGAAAACCGCCTGAAAGATTCCGCCAGTCCCTACCTGCGCTCCGCCGCGCACCAGCCCATCGGCTGGCACGAATGGGGCGACGCGGCCTTCGCGCGCGCGAAAACCGAAGACAAACCCATTCTGCTCGACATCGGCGCCGTCTGGTGCCACTGGTGCCACGTCATCGATCGCGAAAGCTACGAAAACGCTGAGACCGCCAAAATCATCAACGAGCATTTCGTTGCCGTAAAGGTGGACCGCGACGAACGCCCGGATGTCGATTCGCGCTATCAATCCGCCATCAGCGCCGTCTCCGGGCAGGGCGGCTGGCCGCTCACCGGCTTTCTGCTTCCCGATGGCAAGCCTTTCTACGGCGGCACGTATTTTCCGCCCGACGATCAGATGGGCCGTCCCGGTTTCAAACGTGTACTTCTCGCCGTGGCCGATTCCTATCGCAACAAGCGCGCCGAACTGGAGCGCGCCGCCAATTCCTTAGCCGATTCCGTTGCGCAAGCAGAAGTCTTCACCGGCGCGCGCGCCGAATTCGATCTCGGCGTAGTCGACGCGCAAATCACTTCGATCACGCGGCAATTCGACATCAAGAATGGCGGTTTTGGCCGCGCCCCGAAATTTCCCCACGCCTCCGCCGTCGATCTCCTCCTTGAGCGCTATCAGCAAACAAAAGAAAAGCATCTCCTCGCCATGGCCGAAACCACCCTCGAAAAAATGGCTCGCGGCGGCGTCTACGACCAGCTCGCCGGCGGCTTCCACCGCTATTCCGTCGACGAACGCTGGCTCGTCCCCCACTTCGAAAAAATGTCCTACGACAATTCCGAACTCTTGAAAAACTTTCTTCACGTTAGGCAATTCACCCCGAGCGATTTTGAAGCCCGGCCCGCATCTGGCTCGCGGTTCTACCCGAAATTTGCGTTCTTCGATGAGAGAGCCGAGGGAATCATTGTTTGGGTGAACCAAGTTCTCTCGGATCAGCAAAACGGTGGCTTCTATGCCAGCCAGGATGCGGACTATTCCCTCGATGATGACGGCGATTACTTCACTTGGACGCTGGACGAAGTTCGCTCTGTGCTTACTCCGGAAGAGTCCCGCGTGATCGAGCTGTACTACGACGTAGAAGCCCAAGGTGAAATGCACCACAATCCAGCAAAGAATGTTCTTTGGATCGCCCGCGACTTTCCCGAGATCGCTCAGCTCCTTGATAAGACCGAAGACGAGGTAATCCGCCTCAAGCTCGACGCCGAAGCCAAAATGATGAAGGCGCGCCTCGCGCGTCCTACACCCTTCGTCGACAAGACGATGTACATCGCTTGGAACGCGATGTTTGTCACCGCGTACTTGGAGGCGTCCAAGGTCGTTGATACGACATCCATCGCGGAAAGCTCTCGCGCGTTCGCGCTCAAGACCATCGATCGTATGTTGAAGGAAGCATGGTCGGAAGAGCGCGGCTTCGGCCATCGCATCGGCGGACCTGCTCTCGAGGGCTCGCTCGATGACCAGGTCTTCGGCGTCATCTCTCTACTCGACGCCTACGAAGCCGCGCTCGACCCGCGCTATTTTCACGCCGCGCAGAAAACCATGGACCTCGCCATCGCCCGCTACGGCGACGCCGAAGGCGGCGGCTTCTTCGACCGCCCCTCCGACGCCGCACCCATGGGCGGCCTGGACGTGCGCCGCAAACCCTTTCAGGATTCGCCCACGCCCAGCGCCAACTCCATCGCCGCCATCGCCCTGATCCGCATGCACGCCTTCACCGGCGACGATCGCTACCGCGCCTT
>JAYVMO010000036.1:0-5164 GCA_043758915.1 Acidobacteriota bacterium
GCCGCCGCCCCGAAGTCGGTTGTCAACGTAAAACTGACTATCGAAGTCACCGGCGGCGACAAGGACGCACCGGTCGAGAACGCCAGCGTGTATTTGAAGTATGTCGAAACTCACCTGTTGAAGAATAAAAAGTTTGAGTTGAACGTGAAGACCAATCACGAGGGCGCCGCGCACGTCCCGGACGCGCCCATGGGCAAAGTCCTCGTCCAGGTTGTGGCCGACGGATGGAAGACCTACGGCAGATGGTACCAGGTAACAGATCCCAAGCAGACCATTAAAGTTCATCTCGAAAAGCCACCCAAGTGGTACTGAGAAAAAGACTTCGGCGTTGGAAGAATTCCCCAAGCAAGTTGTTTGGAGTTCCGCTTCCCGCCCTCGACGAAAATTCTTGCTGCACCTTGGAGCCTGGGAATTGTCCATCGAGCTCGCTGGAAAATTTTTAGAAACGCAAGAGTTGCACAGAAATAGTGCAAAGCGGACAACAGTGTTGAAGCGTTGGAAGTTAAGCGGCGGGAGAGTGGTGTTTTCCACAAACTTATCAACACTTGTGTTGAAAACTTGACGCGCCAAAAATATTTGTCGCCGGATTAGGCACTCTGCTTGCTCCGTGTGGCGCTCCCGCAAGTTTTGACCGCCTTAAATCCACAATGGTACAGTGTTTGTGCGAAATCACTCCATGACCGAAAACTACGACGGCCCATTTTCCCTGCTGCAAATGTTCTGGGGCAGCATCGTTGCGCGCCCACTGCGGAGTCTTCTCAGCGTGCTGGCCATCGCCATCCAAGTGGTCCTCGTCTTGCTCATCGCCGGTCTCACCTCGGGTGTAATTTCCGAATGGGGAAAGCGCGTCGAAGGTGTAGGCGCGGATATTTTGGTGCAGCCGCCGAACTCTTCGATCTTTTTCGCGTTTTCCAGCGCCGTGATGCTAGAGAGTTTGGGCGATCAAATCGCCGCTCTCCCGGGTGTGGATGAGGTCGCGCCGACGGTCATCCTCACGGAACCAAAGAACTTAGTCATTGTGTATGGCATTGACTACCAGCGCTTCAACGGCCTGAGCCGCGGCTTCCTGTACCGCGCGGGTCGTTCCTTTGAAGGCCCCGACGAAGTGATCGCCGACGACATCATCGCGCAAACGAAGCATTTGAAGGTTGGCGACCACATCACCTTGCTGAACCGCTCGTTTCGCGTATGCGGTATCGTGGCCCACGGGAAAGGTGCGCGGTTTTTCATTCCCTTGAAGACTGCGCAGGAGATCGCCGGAGCCGAGAAGCGCGTTTCGATGTTTTATGTGCGCAGCAAGGGAGACACCGAAGGCACGCGCGCGCAGATCGTCAAGTTGATGCCGCAGAGCAGTATTCGCTCGCTCTCCGAATACGTGACGCTGATGACCTCTTCGAATCTGCCGCAACTCCGGCCGTTCACCAGGACCATGGTCGTGCTGGGCATGGTCGTCAGCTTCCTCGTTGTCTTGCTGAACATGCACACCATGGTGATGGAGCGCACGCGCGAGATCGGCATCCTGAAGGCCTTGGGCTTCTCGCGATTCGACGTCGTGCGTATGCTCTTGGGAGAGACCCTCATCCTCACTCTAGTGGGCACTGGCCTCGGTATCGGAATTACCTTCCTCACGCAGGCCATCTTGCGAGAGACCAACCCCGGCCTGACCATCCTTATCTCTGGGAATTGGATCGCAGCGGCGGTGTTGCTCGCGCTTGCCGGGGCGGCCATCGGTGCCATGTATCCCGCGCTTCGCGCCGCCAGTTACGATCCCGTGGTCGCGTTGGCCTACGAGTAAACGCCTTCTCTCGAAGATTTTGCGGTTCCCCCTCCTGAGAGTTGGCGCAAATTGAGCACACACGCGAGTTCTCTTCGATTGCCACACTCCCGCGAAACTGATAACTTTTCATCATTCTCGAGTGTCTCGTTGCGCTTGAAATTTTCAGCCCGCAGTGTAATCCACCACGGCGCAGCGGACCATGAATAAGGAGCAGCTTGATGAAACGACAGCACATGGCAGTGATTGCCGCGATATTTTGCGTGGCTTTTGCCGGCGCTACCCGCGCTCAAATGGGAATGGATTTTTTCAAGAAACCTGGGATCGCGGACTTTTTCAAGCCGGTTGTGGGGCATGGTGTGGTCTACGAAGAGCAGCATGATGGCAAGAAAAGAATTACGGAATTGACGATTGTCGGCAAGGAAATCGTCGATGGCAAAGAAGGATATTGGATGGAGTCGGGGATGGAGGACGCAAAGGCGGGCGGGATAGTGTATGGGAAGGTGCTGGTGACCGCCGATGACTTTCAGTTTCATCGCTCGGTCTCACAAATGCCGGGCCAGCAGCCAGTGGAATTTACCTTCCCCAAGGAAAATCGCAAGCTGAAATCGAATAACGATCTGGACAAATGGCATAAGGTCGGCACAGAGACAATTACCGTGCCTGCCGGAACATTTTCCTGCGATCATTGGAGCAAGGACGATGGTAAGAACGATGTCTGGTTAAGCTCTAAGGTTTCTCCATTCGGGCTAGTCAAAGAGGTCAGTTCAGGCGGAAGGACGAGTGTGCTGGTAAAAGTGATCATGGATGCCAAGGACCACATCACCGGGACGCCCAAGAAATTTGATCCCGAAGAAATAAAACGCCAGATGATGGAGAAGATGCAACAAATGCAGCAGCAGAAACCGCAGCCAAAGCCGTAAGCAGTTCAGCCGCCTCAGCGAATAGCGCAGGTGGCATCCTGGCGATGAAATTCCGGGCGGGATAAATCATGGACCCGCCCGGAAACTTTTTGTGGTGAAATGAATCTGCAGCAAGTGGAGACCAATACATGGCCCTTCCCCTGGACAAACATTTCCAAGCGCGCATCGTCGAACGGCGCGATCTCTCGGAGGACCTGTGGCTGGTGCGCGTCGATCCCGGCGGGCCGTTCAAGTTTCTCGCCGGCCAGTACGCCACGCTGGGCGTGGAGGTGCAGGAAAAACGCATCGAGCGCGCGTATTCCATCGTTTCGTCACCGTACGAAGAGACGCTGGAATTTTTCATTGAACTAGTTCCGCAAGGCGAACTGACTCCGCATCTTTACAAACTAAAAGAAGGCGACACGCTGCTCTGCCGCAAAATTGCCAAGGGCCGCTTCACGCTGGATTTGCGCAGCGGCCGGACGCACCATCTGCTGCTTGCCACCGTCACCGGCATCGCGCCGTTTGTAAGTTACGTTCGAACTCTTTACAAAGATTGGAAAGCGGGCGGCAACCCCATGCCGGGAGAGCACAAACTTTATTGTTTGCAAGGCGGGAGCAGGTCCTGGGAATTCGGATATCGCGAAGAGTTGGAAAAAATTGCCGCCGAGGTGCCGTGGTTCAAGTACGTCACCACGGTGAGCCGCCCCTGGGAAGACTCCGCCTGGAAGGGCGAGACGGGGCGCGTTGACGATCTCGTGCGAAAGTATAGCGATCTCTGGGGACTGCGGCCGGAGAGCACCACCGGCTACCTTTGCGGCCATCCCAGCATGTGCGAGAACGGCCGCGGCATTTTGCAGCGCGCCGGCTGGAAGAAAGATGCGATGTTTGAAGAGGTTTATTTCATTCCGGCGAAAGAGGCCCAGGCGGAGTGAAGCGAACCTAAGTTTTTTTTCTGCCACGCCAGACAATGTTGCGGCCATGCTGAGCTTTGTCGCGGCAACACCAGGCTTTGTTGCGGCTCCGAAGAGTTTCGTTGCGTAACGAACGAAATACGCGCTGCTCGCCGCTCCCTCCGGATAAAGGCTAAGAAGCGGGCCGGTGCGATTCGAGTTGCGTGGCAACGTCCTCAATCACGGCGAGCGGACAGAGAATGTGAACGGTCTCTCCTGAATCGTTCACGTCGATCTGCAATTTGCCGTTGTGCATTTGAATCTGCACGTGCTGGCCGGGTTCCTGCACGTCCACGAATGTCGCATCCGGATATTTCGCGAGTTCTTTGGTGATGGCGTGCAGCGTTGGCAGAAACGGTTCAGCTTCCCGCGCGGCTTGCGCGAGATGGCGGTGGGGCGCCAGGTACATAGCAATGGGGACGGCCGCGGCGGGCACCCACAAGTGAAAGTGCGAGCCGTCGTCACGGTGCTCGTCCACGTCGATGCGGATCACGCCCTCGTGGAACGTGTAGGCACCGGCCATCACCAGCGTGCTTCCAATGCCGAGGGCGACTTTCGCGAGTAGCATCATGAGTTCCTCCGGCGCCGCTTAATCCGTAACGTTCTTCGAATCCAGCCAGATGCGCACGGTGTTTTCCCTGTCCTTCATGGAAACCAGTTCCGTGTCGCCCTGCGCCGAGAGCGCGTGCAGCGCCGCGACCAGGTCCAACTCATCCTTGCCGGCGGAAAAGAGCGCGTCGACGACTTTCATGGGAATCTTGATTTCCACCTGCGATTTCTTGGCGTTTTCCTTGTCGATGACGTGAACCAGCAGTTGCCCGTCCTTCTTGGCTACCCGCACGTCCGCGTCGTTGCTCTGTACGGTGACAAATTCGCCGTCCTTCGAGGTACGAACTGCGTCCAGCAGTGCACGCAAGTCCACTTCCTGCATGCGCGCTTCGTCAATCTTCACTCTGCCGTCCCGCAAGCGGTCCTTGCTGATCGTGGGGAGCACCTTTTCCGCCAGTTCGAGCGGGACATTGATGCGCACGGTTTCGCCTTTGGCCTCCGAGCTGACGACGCGAACGTGCAGCCAGCGGTCCGTGGTCTTGGAGGCGGTGGCCTGCGGGGCTTTTGCGGGGGTAGCGGCGGTTTGCGCCGAAGCCACGCCCGGCAGGACGAGCAGCGCAGCAGCTAGGACTGTCCTTGCGATTCCGTGGAAGTTCGTGGTGCGGTTCAGCATAGCTGGATGCCTCCTGGCCGGCGAGGGGCCGGTGTCTGGAGATAGGTACGAGAGACGGCGCGGAAAAGTTTCCGTGCCATGGAATTTGAGAAAGAGCGCGGCACGGAGACAGGTAAAACAAAACTGGCTTTACCGCTGAGACGCAGAGAAAACGCGGAGAGCGCCTGCGACATGAGGGCGGGGTCAGAATGGGGAGCAATGCGATGCCCCCCTCCCCCCCCCGGTTTTTTGTAAGTGTTGATTCTGAAGGGTTTAGTGTTTCTGTAAGTGCTTTGTAATCAACACTTGCGAGAGAGTTTGCAAGTGTTGATTC
>JAYVMO010000037.1:0-4077 GCA_043758915.1 Acidobacteriota bacterium
ACCATCTCGCGGTAGCGCGGCTCGAAGATGTGCAGGGGGAGTTCCTCGCAGGGGAGGAGGACGACGTTGAGCGGGAAAAGCGGAATTCGGTCAGGCCGCATGGATCCCATAGAGGATGATACCAGAGGGCGCGGTGAAACGTTGTGAAGGCTGACGGAGGCAGGGCGCCGCGCGGAAGCTCAACCAAGCTCAGCGAGCAGGGATTCCATCTCGGACTGGGCGTGTTGATCGCCCTTCTTCGCCGCGGCGCTGATGCCGTTCGCAAGCACCTGCTGGGCTTCGCCGGTGCGCGATTCGCGAGCGAGGAGTTGGGCGTACATCAGGTAGGCGGGGATGTAGTCCGCGTTAAGAGTGAGCAAGGCGCGGAAATGTTCATCGGCAGCGGCAGTGTCGCCGCCGTTCATGCATTCCATTGCGAGGCCATAACGGGAGAAGGCGTCCTCGGGCTTTTTCGCGAGGAACTCTTCAAGCATCTGGCGGCGGGTTTTCTTTTGTTCGGTCATGGGAGACTCCCGTATTATACGTGGTGACGAAGCGGCAGCCCAAATCGAGAGAGAGTGACGAGGTTGCGGATGAAAAAAAGGCGGAATGGAAAAGAAATCCGGGGCGGGGAAACGGCGCGGAAAGGGAAGCCGGTGAGCGCTTCGCGATCGGAGATGACGGAGATCGTGTTGCCGGCGCAGACGAATCCGCTGGGGAAACTATTGGGCGGGCAGGTGATGCATCTGGTGGACATGGTCGCAGCCATGGCCGCGCACCGGCATTCGAATGCTTATGTGGTGACGGCTTCGGTGGACTACATCGACTTTCGCAATGCGATCAATCTGGGGGAGATCGTGAACCTGAAGTCGCAGGTCAACCGGGTTTTTCATACCTCGATGGAAGTGGGCGTGGAAGTTTATTCGGAAAACGCACTGACCGGCGAGAGGAAGCACACCACCACCGCGTACGTGACATTTGTGGCCATCGATGAGTACACGCGGCTTCCAAAGCCCGCGCCTCCGCTGATCCTGAAAACCGCGGAAGAGAAGCGCCGGTATCGCGAGGCGGCGGAGCGCCGGAAGATTCGGCTGGCGCTGCGTTTTGGCAAGGAGAATCGGTAAGTCCTAACTGACGCCGCCAACCCATCGAGGTGCGCTCGTAGGTTGCGGGCTGCCGCCAGCGGGTTCTTCGGTGATGGCCAGCGCTTTGGTCGCGGCCATGAGTTCGGGCGGATTGGCGACGAGCAGGACGAATTTTCCGTCCGCATCCGGGCGTAGCGTCGACGACGGTATTGGTTTGCCGCCGGGCGCTTTCGGGATCAGCCACAATTGCAACACGCGGTTGCCGCCGGGCGCGGGAATTTTCTGGCCGCTCACGACGATGCCAAGTTGAGAATGCCAGCGGGCCTCAAGTTGTGGGGTTTGCGGATATTGCGAAGCCAGTGCGATTTTGACGGAGGCCGGGTCCGCAAGAATGGCCGCTTCGCGCTTGGCAAGCGCCAATTGGTTCTCGAGTTCGTGGCGTTCCTGCAGGATCGCGGCAGCTTGCTGGTGGGCTTCCCGGATTTGCATTTGCAGGCGCTGCGCATCCCGCGCCGAGTAGACCGAAAATAGAAGCAGGGCAGCCACGCCAGCCCACATCCAGAACGGGACAGCGCTTTTCGCCGGTTGGGATGCTTTGGATGACCGCGCTTCTGCACGTACGGCTTGCAGCAGGCGGCCCTTGAGAATGTCAGAGGGCGCGGCGTCGGGCGCCAGGTAGGCCAACTGGCTGACGACCCAGCGCGCTTCTTCGACGGCTTTGGCGCAATTCGCGCAACCGGTGGCAAGGTGAGCTTCGAACGCGGATTGCTCTTGCGCATCGAGAGCGCCTAGCGCGTAAGGTTCGATCAGGTCCCGGAATTGGTCGCAGTTTTTCACGCCGTTGCCTGCAATCCTTCCTTCAAGCGAAGCAAACCGTTGCGAATCCAGCTTTTT
The DNA here is from genome assembly GCA_043758915.1 of Acidobacteriota bacterium. GTDB lineage: Bacteria > Acidobacteriota > Terriglobia > Acidiferrales > UBA7541 > Acidiferrum. The sequence goes on from JAYVMO010000037.1 coordinate 1,959, forward strand.
ACCGTGCCCAGCGGTTCCTTTAGCGCGGCCGCAATTTCCGTGTGGCTCAGGCCTTGGAAATAGGCCAGTTCGATGGCCTTTTTCTGCTGCGGATTCAGCTCTCCCATCAGCGCACGCACGCGTTCGGCGCGGCGTTTTTTGTCGAGCTGCTTTTCGTATTCGGGAGCGATGGAGATCGCAGGCAGTTCCTCCGTTTGGTCTTCGCGGCGGCGCTGGCGTTCGCTCTTTAGCCGCAGGTGGTCCAGGGCGCGGTTTCTCGCCAGGGTCAGCAACCAGGGAACAAAAGGCCCGCGGGATTCGTCGTAGCGCGCCGCGTTGCGCCAGAGTTGCAGGAAGACGTCTTGGACCACTTCTTCCGCGGTTCCCGCCTGCTGCAAGATGCGCAGCACCAGTGAATAAACGATGCGCGAATGGCGCTTGTAGAGCTGTTCGAAGGCCGCCACGTCTTTGCGAAGAAGACTCTCCACCAGCGTCGCGTCGGGCGACACTTCGCGGTCATCCGTGGGTGTCAGGACCGCCAAGAACACAGGTCTAGGCTTCTTCGACTCCTGTGAAAATATACGTCATACAGTGAAAACTGGATGATACCGCTCTGGTTCTCGTTCTCATCGCGCGAGACGGTTTCCGATCTCCGCGGCTACGTGCAAAGCCTGCTCCACGCAGTCGCCGATCGCGGGACCACGAAGATAATTGCCTGCCAGCCAGAGATTCGAGTGCCTCTCCCGCAGATTCATTAGCGCGGCGATGCGTTCGGCATGGCCTAGATTGTACTGGGGGATGGCCCGCTGGTAGCACTCGACGTTGGAAAAGACCGGAAGACGGCGGATGGCCAGCAGGGGGGCGATTTCGCGGTGTACGAGGGCAACGAGGTCCTCGCGGGGGAGTGTGGCCGTTCGGGGATCGGTGGCGCCACCGATGAAACTGGTCAGGAGGGAGTGGCCCGCCGGAGCGCGGTCTGGAAAGAGTGATGAATTCCAGACCGTGCCAAGTGTCCGAAGGCCCGCAGAGCGAGGGACTAGAAACCCAAAACCGTTCAGGTCGTGGCCGGCGTCAGTTGTTTGGTAACCTAGCGAAACCACGGCGATCGGGGCGTATTCGATTCCGCCGAGGAGTGATTCGAAAGCCGGGTCGATATTTTGGAGGAGCTTCGAGGCCACATGCGTGGGCGTGGTAACGATTACGTGCTGCGCCTCAATGGTTTCCTCCCGGCCATGCAGGTTCACAACAACGGAGAAGGGCGCGCTTTTCTCCGCGTGCTCCGCGCTGCTGCGGCTGACCGATTTCACCTCCGCGCCGAGGCGCAACGCGAGTCCCAATTTGGCGGCCAGCGCTCGCAGGAGCGTGGCATTGCCCTCACGGAAGCTTTGTAGCGCCGGGCGTTGCCTCGGACCTTTGGTAGATCGAGCCGCGCGCAGCATTCCCCGGACGACGCTGCCTGCCGACTGCTCCGCCTCGTAAAGCTGAGGAAAAGCGGCGCGAACGCCGAGACGCTCCGGATCACCGGCATAAATTCCGGAAACAAACGGGCCAACAAGCCGGTCGAGCAGTTCGGCGGAAAACTTTCTGCGCACGAAGGCGGCAACGGACTCTTCGGCGGAAGGCGGAGCGCTTCGCCCGAAGACGTCGCGCAGAACGCTCCATTTCGTTTTTCCGCTGAACAGAGGGGAGGTAAAAAATGCGGGCGGGCTTAGGGGAACCTGCTTCAGAGCGCCATGGACGAGCACAAAGCGCGGAGCGTGCGGCGGCGCCTGCGCCACCTGGTCTTCGATGCCAAGTTCCCGGCAGAGCTCGCGAATCGGCGGGGTTGCGCTGAAACTTTGCGGGCCAAGTTCGAGCAGAAAGCCGTCGCGGCGTTCCGAGCGAATGACACCGCCGGGAGTTGGAGACGCTTCCACAATCTGGGCGTCGACTCCAGCTTTGCGAAGCGCATAGGCACAGACCACACCCGAGATGCCCGCCCCCACAACAAGCGCTGGAACGCGAGAGTTCACGGAGTGTGCAGCGCTCCTAGCGAATCACAGAGTTTTCGAAAAGAGGGGTTGGGCATCGAGCTGCTGCTTTTCGAGATAGGGATCAAAAACCATGGCCAGATTGCGAATAAAAATTCGCCCCAGCCACG
>JAYVMO010000038.1:0-4320 GCA_043758915.1 Acidobacteriota bacterium
GGTGAGGGTTGGAAAAAGCCAGCGCAGGATCGGGGCAATGACCACAGCGGTATGTTCGGACGAAAATGGGTCCGTAGACATGAAAAAGATGACCGCGGCCCAGAGCAGAGCGGGCCACCAGGAGCGGAGCCAGGTGACGCTGCGGGGCATAGGTACGCGACCGCGCATTTCCGATAATTGAGGCGCGGGGCGCGGGTTGCGCCAGGGCTGCGGATCAGTCACGAGAAAAGGCTCCCAGGAGAGGTATCAAGATAAGTTTAGCGCATGGCGGCTCGTACCGGGGGTATCGACCGGGACGATGTGTCGTAACCGGTGGCCGGCAAACGGTGCCGGACCCACGCTCGAGACTGCAGCAGACGTCACTATCCGCTCCTGCGAATCCATCTGGGCGATGGGGTTGAAAGCGGGAGCGGGCTCCCGCACTCCAAATTCACTACTCCATGCGATAGTTTGGGGCTTCGCGGGTGATGATGACGTCGTGAACGTGGCTTTCGCGCAGACCAGCGGCGGTGATGCGAATAAAGCGGCTCTTTTCGGTGAATTCCTGGAGCGTGGCGGCCCCGACGTAGCCCATGCCGCTCTTCAGGCCGCCGACGAGTTGGTCGGTGAGTGCGCTGAGCTGCCCTTTGTAGGGGACGCGGCCTTCGACGCCTTCGGGCACGGACTTTCCGCGCTCTTCGGTATCCTGGACGAGCGCATAGCGGTCCGAGCCGGCGTTCATGGCGCCGATAGAGCCCATACCGCGATAGGACTTAAAGGTGCGGCCCTGGTAGAGAATGGTTTCGCCGGGGGATTCCTCGGTGCCGGCGAAGAGGCCGCCGATCATCACGCAAGAAGCGCCGGCGGCGATGGCTTTGGAAATGTCGCCTGAATATTTGATGCCGCCATCGGAGATAATCGGAACGCCGGTGCCCTTCGCGGCGCGCGCAGCTTCGACGATGGCGGTGATTTGCGGGACGCCCGCGCCAGTGACCACGCGCGTGGTACAGATCGAGCCGGGGCCGATACCTACTTTTAAGCCGTCAATTCCCAGCGAGATGATCTCTTTCGCGCCGTCGTAAGTGGCCACGTTTCCAGCGATGACCTGCATTTCCGGCAAGCGGTGGCGGATGGCTTTGATGGCCTCCATGACGCGCTGCGAATGGCCGTGCGCGGTGTCGATGGCCAGAACGTCGGCCTTGGCTTTGGACATTTCAACGGCGCGCTCGAGGAAATCGCCGGTAGCGCCGACGGCGGCGCCAACGCGCAGGCGGCCCTGCTCGTCTTTTGCGGCGCGGGGATATTCGAGTTTTTTCTGAATGTCTTTTACGGTGATGAGGCCCTTGAGGTTGAAGTCCTGGTCGACGACGAGAAGTTTTTCGATGCGGTGCTTCTGGAGAATGCGCTCGGCTTCCTCGAGGGTGGTGCCGACGGCGACGGTTACGAGGTTTTCCTTGGTCATCACGGCGCTAACGAGCTGGGTGTGATCCTTTTCGAAGCGCAGATCGCGATTGGTGAGAATGCCGGCGAGGCGGGAGCCGCGAGTAACGGGCAGACCGGAGATGCGGTACTTGGTCATGATTTCGAGGGCTTGGCGAAGGGTGATGTCTGGCGAGATGGTGACGGGGTCGACGATCATGCCACTTTCCGAGCGTTTTACGCGGTCGACCTCTTCCCCCTGGCGGTCGATGGGCATGTTGCGATGCACGATGCCGATGCCGCCCTGCCGCGCGATGGCGATGGCTAAGCGCGATTCGGTGACGGTGTCCATGGCCGCGGAGGCCAGCGGGATATTCAGGGACAGCTTGCGCGTGAATTGGGTGCGTGTATCGACCTCGCTGGGCAGGATCGCAGATTTGCCCGGCAGGAGCAGCACGTCGTCAAAAGTAAGAGCCTCGGGAATTGGACCGTCGATCATTCCAGCCTCGCGTAGGAAAAGTTGGCGCGTAAAAACAGCGCAGCCCAGCGGGTGCCCGCCGGGCCGTCAGAAGAATGCATCAAATCGAAAAAATGAATCACTGTGAATCATTCATTGTAGAGGCAGAAGCAGGCGAAATCAAGTTGGATGCGGCTTGTCTGGGATGCGCGCGTGAAATAGAGTTCTAGCATGGAAAACAGGGGTTCTGTGTTCGAACCACACGCGCTGCTGCACAACGGGCACGCCATGACGATGGCGGCGGCGTTTGTGCCGCGGAAGTTCGCGCTCCCGCCGGCGGAGCAGCGGCTGTTTCGGGTGGATGCGGAGTCGCAGCTGCTGGCGCATTGCCATTGGCAGGCGGAAAAGCGCAAAGACGCGCCGGTGATCGTGATCATTCATGGGTTGGAGGGCTCGAGCGATTCGAATTATGTGCGGGGCGTCGGCGAGAAAGCGTTTCAGCGAGGTTACCACGTCGTGCGCATCAACCAGCGGAATTGCGGCGGAACGGAGGCGCTGACACCGACATTGTATAACTCCGGGATGAGCGGAGATTACCGCGCTGTTTTTAATGAACTTGCGGAGGCCGACGGATTCCAACAGGTTTTTTTCGCCGGATACTCGATGGGCGGAAACCTGGTGACAAAACTAGCTGGTGAATATGGCGAGGCCGTGCCCAAGGCATTGCGTGGCGTGTGCGCCGTTTGCCCGGCGCTGGATTTAGCAGCGTGCGCGGATGCGCTGGAGCGGCGGGACAACTATTTTTATCAGCACCATTTTGTGGCGGGGCTGATGTCGCGTTACCGGCGCAAGGTGAAGCTATTTCCGGGGCGCTACCCGCAGAACGGCTTCAAGCCAGGGCCGATTCGAACGGTGCGCGAATTTGACGACGCCATCACGGCGCCCTGCGATGGTTACCGCGACGCGCAGGAATACTACGAGACCGCGAGTGCAAAGCGGGTGATCGCGCAAGTGCGCGTGCCGCTGCTGCTGATTGCCGCAATGGACGATCCCTTTGTGCCGTTCGCTTCTTTTCTAGCGGCGAAGGCCGACAAAATCGCAGCGATCCGATTTGTCGCGGCGAAGCATGGCGGCCACTGCGGATTTATTTCGAACCAGAGCGGCGCGGAGAGATTCTGGGCCGAGCTGGGGGTGATCGAGTTTTGCGAGGAATTGCGCGGGGTGAAGGGCTAACCGAACGGTTTCTCGAGTGAAGTGGCAAACCCTTGTGTTAGAAGCTGCGCGGGGCCGTCGGCGGCGATGACCATGTCGTCTTCGCAGCGCAAGCCGAATTCGCCCGGGACGTAGATTCCCGGCTCATTCGAAAACGTCATGCCCGCTTCCAGAATGGTCTTGCTGCCGCGCACCAGATAGGGATGCTCGTGACCGTCGAGGCCGATGCCGTGGCCGAGACGATGGGTGAAGAACTTGTAGTCGGGGCCGTAGCCTGCGCTGGTGATGACGGCGCGCGCGGCGTCATCGACGGTGCCGGAGAGGCGGCCAGCGCGCGCGGCATCCAGTGCTGCGTCCTGGGCTTTGCGCACAATTTCAAATGCCTTGGCTACTTTTTCTGAGGGCTTACCGAAAACGCCGGTGCGCGTAACGTCGGATTCGTACCCATCCACGGTGCAACCGCCGTCGATGAGCACGACATCGCCGTCTTTAAGCTTTTGCGGCTGGAGCGAACCGTGAGGCAGCGCCGCCGAGGCACCCAGCAAAACCAGCGCGCCACCGTGCAAACCCATTTTCGAAAAGCCCCCTTCAACCAGCTTGCCAATATCCCCCTGCGACATGCCTTCCTTTAAGGAAGCAAAAACCGCGCGAAAGACGTCGAAGGTCGCCTCACACGCCAGCCGCATCAACTCTAGTTCGTGTTGGGACTTGTGCGCGCGGCAAGCGATGGTCACGGGATCGGCGGAAAGGCATGCAAATCCCAGCGCGGCTTCGCGCAGATGATCGAAGAAGGTGAATTTCGCGGTTTCTTCCACTCCCAGACGGCCGGTGCGGATGCCACGGTCGGCGAGGGCGGCTGCGGCGAGCTTGGTGGGACTCTCGTCTTCTTGCCAGACGCGCACTTCGAGTGGGTAACGCAACTTCTCACGCAAGCGGCCTTCTTCAAATCCGGGAACGATGAGGATGGGTTGGCCAGTGCGGGGAACGACCAGGGCAAGGAGGCGCTCGCTGGTGTCCCAATGAATGCCCGTGAAGTAGTAAAGGGAGGTGCCGGGGGCAAAGAATAGGGCGTCGTATTTCGGAACGGCTGGCTGCGAGGCAGTCAGGGTTGGCGGGGCCGACATGAGGTTCTGCGCATGCAGGAGGCGCTCGCGGAATTCGTCGGCCAGAACGGGATGCACTCGCTTGCCGAGCGGCTTCAATCCCGAGAAGGCCTGGGGTAGGGATTCCTCGGTGTCGGCCACTGAGGACGG
>JAYVMO010000039.1:0-8659 GCA_043758915.1 Acidobacteriota bacterium
ATTTTACCGACGGCTTCCGAGGAGGCGCGGGGAAATTCCGCGGAAGCAGAGACCGGTTTTCTGTGGGAGTTCTGGTATCCGGCGCTGCGGAGCGACAAAATTTCCGGCAAGCGGATGGCGACGGCGATGTTGCTGGGGGTGCCGCTGGTGCTGGGGCGGACTTCGGAGGGCAAGGCGTTTGCGATGCGCGATTCCTGTCCGCACCGCGGGATTCCGCTTTCTTATGGGCGTTTCGATGGGCAAGCGGTGGAGTGCTGCTATCACGGATGGCGATTCGATGCTTGCAGCGCGCGGTGCATCGAAATCCCTTCGCTGGCGAGCCAAGACAAGCTGAAGGTTGAGCGCATCTTCGCCGGGCATTTTCCGTGCGAGGAGCGCGACGGCTACGTATGGGTTTACATGACTGCGCCAGGTTCGCAGATGCCGGAGACGATTCCGCCAGTGCCGGCGCTGCCGGTGTTCAGCGACAAATATAGGATCACGCATCTCGACTGCGAGCTGCCGTCGCACGTGGATCACGGCATCATCGGGTTGATGGACCCGGCGCACGGACCGTTCGTGCACCAATCGTGGTACTGGCGCAACCGGCACAGCATTCACGAAAAAGAGAAGCACTTCGAGCCGATTCCCAACGGTTTCCGGATGAGCAAGCACGAACCTTCGTCGAACAGCGCGCCATACAAGATTCTGCGGTATTTTTCCGGCCAGCCGACCACCACGACCATTGATTTCGTCCTGCCCAACATGCGTTTCGAGGAAATTCGCAGCGGGCACCTGTGGTTTTCGAGCCGCACGACGGTGACGCCGGTGCGGCGCGATCTTTGCCGCATCGATTTCGTGGCAGCGTGGAACATTTTCCTGCCGGTGCCGGTATTCCGCAGCTTCGCGAAGAAATTTCTCCGGCAGGATCAGGAGACGATGATTCAGCAGTCGGAAGGATTGAAGCACCATCCGCACTTGATGTTGATCGATGATGCGGACCGTCCGGCGAAATGGTATTTCGCGCTGAAAGCCGGTCTATTGGAATCGCGGCGCACCGGGGTGCAAATGGTTCACCCGATGTCCGGCCCGGTCACCCTGCGCTGGCGATCCTGAGCCTGTGGGCTGCGCAAAGGATGAGAGTGTAATGTTCGGGGATCATTCCTGGAGGGCTTCGTCGTAGAAGCGGGTAACGACGCGATTTCCTTTCCACAGTTCAACTCCACAATTCAACTCAATCGCTGAGACAGGAGAAGGAGCTGCTCCCGCTTCGGGCGGGTGTGTCCATCGGGCAATGAAGATGCGGGGACGCGCCGGTGCGGTGAGCAGCAGGTGAGTTCCCGTGCTGTGACTCTAAAGGGTGCCGCGGAGGCCCAAGGCGTCGGCATGTTCGCGGAGGGCGGCAATGCAGAAGGCAAGGTGTTCTTCGAGCGGGATGCCCAGCTCTTCGGCGCCTTTGCGGACGTCGTCGCGGCTGACGCCTTTGGCGAAGGCTTTGTCTTTGAGGCGGCGTTTCACGGAATCGACTTCGAGGTCAAGGATGCTCTTCGAGGGACGAACGTAAGCGCAGGCGGTGAGGAAGCCGGCGAGCTCGTCACAGGAGAAAAGAGTGTGTTCGAGCAGGGATTGGCGCGGGACGTTGCAATAGTCGGCGTGGGCGAGGATGGCGCGGACGATTTCCTCGGAGTAGCCATGCTGACGGAGAATCTTTGCGCCTTCGGCGGGATGCTCCTTGTCGGCAACATGGGCGTTGTTGGGCCAGCGCTCGTAATCGAAGTCGTGGAGAAGCGCGGTGAGGCCCCAGAGGTCTTCGTCAGCCCCGGACTTGCGGGCGTAGGCGCGAACGCAGGCTTCCACGGCGAGCATATGTTTGCGCAGAGATTCCGATTGAGTGTATTCGCAGAGAAGTTTCCAGGCGTCTTCGCGCGTGGGCATGCCGTAATCTCCCGGATGGAAATTGCAACTTAGTGTAGTTCACCCGGGGGTTGGAGTACCAATGTGGATGCAGTGGCGGATACAGAGCGAAAACCAAGGAATTACACAGAGGCCACAGAGAGCACAGAGGTCACAGAAAAGACTGAACGAGAGCAAAAGTTTGCGTGGGAAAATGTGGCGAAACGGACTGGGCAAGGTCGAAAGCGGGAAAGGGTGCAGAGCGGAACAACCGTTGTTTGGAATTGGAATGGGGTTGCAAGGGGCCAGGGATTAAAGATTTGGAAGGAAGGGCCAATAGAAGAAGAGGGCTGTACGAGAGGACAGGCGAAAATTTGGCGTAGAGCGCGGGCGGGGAATGTGCATACATGAAAATTCCCCCAGAATACCCTTGACAAAAAAGGGCGTTCGCACGATACTCCACGACGCGCCAGTATCTGCCTTCCCCCAGAGAACGTTCCAGCGTTCCTCTCCTATCCGCATGCCGGAAATACAGTCAGCGAGGAGCACCGGTGTCTGCACAATTAGAGAAAGAAACGATGAATACGTTAGAGTTGGATCGGGAAGTCATTCGCTGTAAGACATGTGGTCTAGTCCAGTACCGGACGCGCACAGGGAATTGCCGGCGTTGCGTGCGCGCTTTGCCTCAGCGTCTGGAGTTCCTGATTCCTCCACTTGCGCCACCGGAGGAAGCAGCCGCTGAAACCACGTCCGAAAAATTCGCCAATCGCGAGACGGTCGAGAACATCGGCCAGCGGATTCGCCAGTTACGGGAATCGCGCACCATGACCCAGAGCCAGTTGCAATCGAGCTCGAAGGTCTCGCGCTCCTACCTGTCCCGCATTGAGAGCGGCCAGATGACGCCGAGCCTCGGCACACTGGAGAAAATCTCCGAGGCGCTGAACGTCGGGCTCAACCGCTTCTTCATCCCGGAATCCGACGGCGAAGCGCTGCTGGAAGATCCGTTCATCCAGGGATTGCGGCCGTTCCTGCGCCAGCTGGATTGGGAACAGTGGCAGTCCATTCTCAAGAGGCTGCAAGCCATCAGCGACCACGTCACCGGTGCGCCCATCACGCTCCGCCCTATCGGTAATCCGGCGCGGCTGCCGCAGCACGCGTCGGCGAATGGCGACGGAAGCGGCAACGGTCACATCGGGACCGGCCATTCGAATGGGCATGCGCTCACGCACGCTCATGGTCATCCGCAGGGCTATCCGCTGCGGCGTCCCAGTGTGCCGGTGTTTCAACGGCCGCTGGCGCGGTAGATTTTTACCCAGCAGAGCACAAATCGGCGCGGTGTGATCCTCGTGATCACACCGCGTTTTTATTTTGTAAAGAATGCCGGAGAAGGAACGCTATTCGCGGATAACGGAAACCTTGGCGGCCGGGACCTCCAGGCGCATGAGGCGGTGATTGGAATCGAGAAAGAGCAGGACTTCGAGGTCGGAAGTGGTGACTTTGAGGCCTTCGTACGATTTGCCGTCAGCGGAGGCCGAGCCGGTGGACTCCACGGTGATGGAGCCGGGCGTCAATTCCTGGGGGATGAGCACGGGAAAAGTTTGCGTGCCGCGCTTGGTCCAATCGTAGAGGCGGGCGAGAACGGCGTACTGGTGGTAGAGATTGTTGTCGAGAACAGCGATGAGCGGAACGCCGAAGGAAAGATCCTGCTCGAAGGGGCGCGCGCCCTGCATCTCGAGAGTGATTTTGGCGACGCCGTTGGCGAAAAGGACGTGAGCGCCATTGGTCTTGTCCGCCTGCGAAGTCCAGTCGTAGCTGATGGGCGCGCCATCGGGTTGCAGGACGAGCGTTCCGGTGACTTTGGTGGAGGCGGCTTCGGGTGGCTTGACGTTGGTAGTGCCTTTGGCCGTCCAGCCGCCGCCGGACGGTGAAATTTCGAATTCTTCGTGGCCGACGGTCTGACCGTCGAGCTTGATGGTGAGCTTGCCTTTGTCCGCCACGAGCACGGATGCCCCCGCACTGGCAGCGCGTTTTTTCTGCGCAGCGAAGCCGAGCGCGGCACACAGGAAAATCGCGGCAATGCCAAAACCGAGTGAACGCTTGAGAGTAAAGTTTATTGCCCGCGGTTTCACGGAATCCCCCCATCAGCCGGATACGAACAATGATAGCTGACGCACCTTATTCTATGCGGGGCGCGTCAAGGATTTGGTTTTTCGACAACCAGATGTGTCTCGCTGTTCACCAGCGGAGTGATTCCCCGGCGCAAGATTTCCGCGACGACGGCAGCCGGTTCACCGGAGCTGTCGACGCGAAAATCCGCCTGCTGGTAGGAAGGCAGGCGCTGGGCGTGGAGTTCGCGGAAGCTGGCCACATCGCGAAAGAGCGGCCGGCCGGTCATGGTCATGCAGCGCGCCAGAAGAACTTCAACGGGCGAATCCAGCCACACCACGGGAACGCCGGCAGCGCGAAGAAACTCGAGTGCGCCAGGCTGGGCGTAGGTGCCGCCACCGAGGGCGAAAACGGTGCTTTCCTTCAATTCCAACGCACGGCCGAGCGCCGCACGCAACTGCTCCGCTTCGATCTGGCGGAACACGGGTTCGCCAAGCTGTTCGAAAATCCGTGGAATGGCGAGGCCTGCGGATTCTTCGATGAGGCCATCCAAATCGACGAACCGCCATGCCAATTGGCGAGCGAGGAGACTGCCAACGGTGGTCTTGCCGGAGCCCATGAACCCGGCGAGGCAGAGGATCTGAGCACCAGGCTGCGCCCCGCGTAAATTGGGAGATTGCGTCACGTAATCGCGACGCGAAAAATTAATCGCGCCTGAGAATACGGATTGTACCACTGTAGGAGGAGAGTTCGACTTTGGCGAGGCCCTGGCCCACGGTGCCGAAGAGACCCTTGGTGAACCTGCCCGCGAAATGCTTCATGCCGTGGGAGTCGGGTTTTAAGTAGGCGGAAGCGCGATTGTCGACGGTGCCCATGGTGGTTTGGGCGTCGAGATCGAAGGAATCGGTTCCGGAAAAATGCACTTCGACGGTGCCCTTGCCGCTCTGCATGGTGTAGATGCCGGTGCGGATGAAATCACCGTCGTAAAAAATATTTCCGGAAGTGGTGAAGAGGCTGACGTTCGAGAGGCCGGGCTGCAGAATCTGAGCGCCGCCGCTGACGGAACGGAACTCGAGTCTGCCGGCACACTGGGTGCATACCAGGGAGCCGCCGGTGGTGCGCACGACGATGTAGCCAGACACTTCCTTGAGGTGAACGTCGCCAGCCACGCTTTGCAGGGTCATGTCGCCCATCACCTGCTCGACATAGATCAAACCAGTCTGTGTTTTGAGTTGGAGTTCGGTTTCCTCGGGAACGGTGATCAGAAAATTGGCTTCCAGCTCGGAGGGCTGCGCCGCAGCGTCCAAGGCGGTTGCGGTGACGTCGATGCGGTCGCCGGCTTGTTCGATATCCACGGCGATCTTGTCGGAAGCGCGGCTGGCACTGATGACAACTTGGCGATTCTTCCAGGACTTCACTTCGATACGGCCACTGGTCAAGGTCTGAATCATGACCACGGGCCGGCCCGTTACGGTGAACTGCCGCTCGACGCGCTGCCCGGCGGCTTCGGAGGGCGCGGTGTAGCAGAGGAGTAGTCCGGCACCCAGCACAGGCAGAAAACCGCGTCCCATCGTCGTCCAGCTCATGTTAGTGAAGGCTCCCACTTTGTTCCATCATTGCGGAAAGCAATTCCGCCTTTTGCTGGTACGCGCGAGAAAGATATTCGCTCGCCAACTCGTCTTGCGGCTGTTCCCGGAGGCGGCGCTCACAGTCGGAAATAAACTCATCTACCGTTTGGAGATTCTGCCGGAAGGAGGTGTCCACCGGAGAGGTGCCGGCAAGCTGCATATTCGAAAGATCGTGTTCCTGCTGGCTGAGGGCCAAAGCCGTATCGGCGAAGGTATCAGGCCGCTCGCTGGAGGGCGTGGCTGGCCGTTGCAGTTGATAAACGGCGGAGGACAGGAGGAGCAATCCGACGGTCGCAGTCGCGAGAACCCTGCTCCGGAATAACTCGGTGAAGGATTGCCACCAAGGAGAGTGCTGTTCATCTGCGACAGAGGACGTCCGGATGAGTCCTTCGGCTTCCAGCTGAGCGCGGAGGGAAACCCAAACGCGGGCCGGGGGCTCGGCCTCCGCAGGCAGTTCGCGGGCGGTGGTGACGATATTCGTAAGGTCCGCGACGAGATTCTGGCAGTTCATGCAACCAGCCAGATGCGTTTTGGCTGCTTCCGGCAGCGGCGCCAGACCTTCCTGTTCGAGAACGGCTTCCACTTCTTTGCACTGCATGACCCGTCACCCTGCGGGCAGGGGCTCTGGAGGGCCTCCCCGCCCGACATCACTTCAACCACTTCAACCTTTGACACGACTTAGGCTCTAACAGTTGCCCCGATTGTACTTCAATCGCCCTGGCTGGCCTGTGTTTTTGCCGCCTGTCGTACCTGCCTGGCCTGCGCGCGCAGATGCTCCTGGAGCAAGTCCCGTAGCCGCGTACGGGCCTTGTGCAACTGGGACTTCGAATTGCCCACGGAACATCCCATGATGTTCGCAATTTCGTTGTGTTCGTAGCCCTGCACGTCGTGCAGAACAAAGACCGTTCTGTAGCCGGGGGGGAGCTTGGCGACCGACCGCTGCAAATTTACACGGTCGACCGCGCCGCTCAAGCCCAAATCGGGCGCGCCGATGTCCTTCCGCGGGCCGCCCGTCTCTTCATCGGGCTCGGTTATCTCTTCCAGCGAGGCCACGGGGAGCGACTTCTTTCTCAGGCGCATGAGAACGACGTTGACGGTCATGCGATGCAACCAGGTGGAGAAAGCCGACTCACCGCGGAAGGTGCCGATTTTACGGAAGAGCTGCAGAAAGGCCTCTTGCATCAAGTCTTCCGCGTCGGACGGGTTATTTAGCATGCGCAAGCACAGGGCATAGACGCGGCGACCATGGAGTCGATACAAAAACTCAAAAGCCGCGGCATCGCCGGCTTGGGCCAGGCGAATGGCTTCCGCCTCCGTCACCGTTTTGGGCGGCTGCGCGTTAGCCACCGTCTTGGGTGAAGGTGAAGTCGGTACGCTGGGATCGCTTGGTCGGTTTCTGGCCAACGGTCCAATAGCGGCACATCCACCCTTTGGGATGCGCCGAATCCCTCCTGGAGTTGTCCTTGCTTTGACCCGCATATCCAAATGAACAGCGAAAAGCAGATGTATATTCCCGGAATTCAACTCCGGGAAGCTGCGGGTTAGCAGGCCTGTTCATTCTCCCGCGAACTGGGGCATTCGTCTATGGCGGATGACAAGTTGTCGAGCCGGTGACTCGGACCCGGCGGCGCGCATCTGTCGGGTGACCGATCTTTCAAAAACAGGAAGCTGGTCCTCCGGCAGAACTAGCAGAAAGGACCTCAGAAGGACGAAGGCTTCCCGAAGGCAGGTATTCAAGTCGAAATGGTCGGCGTTGGTGGCCTGCCAGAGCATGGCGGGATCATTGGCTACGCCGGTTGCCAGCTCTTCCGCGCAGTTGCAGAAATCGCGGCCAAGATCTTCGACCATTTCCTGCAAAGCGCCAATCTTATGAAGAAAATGGGCGCGTTGCGTCAGTAAGACATGACTGAGCAGATTACTCATCCGCGCGCAACGCTGGCCTCGAGAGCTCCAGAAATTCGCGGGATTGAGCGGAGCGGTGTTGGGGACCGTGCCGTAGTGACTGGCATGCTCGCTAAAGGCTCGCAGCAACGCCGAAAGGGGATCGGTGAGCCGCGCGCACAATGCGGGTGCAACGCACAATGCCTGGAACGACTTTGCCAGGAAGCCGCCCTGGCACAGTTCGATGGCTTCGTTCAGCGTTACGCTGAACATCGAGTAGCTACACTCGAGTTGCTGGACGTAGGCACCGAACACTCTAGACTTTTCTGGGGGCAACCAAGCGCGCCAGTCCTGTTCTACTGACGGGCTGCGGGTTGGGATACGATCGTGATCTCGCACGGAATCCTCCCTGGGGGCAGGAGCGGGAGTATAGCAAATAGGCATCTTACAGGTAAGGTTTTATTAATAATTGCCTTGCTGGAAGGGATTCCAGCTCCGGCGGTCGGCAACCGGGTTTGTTGCTCTAAGCAGGGATGGGCCGCTATACTCGGCTGCCATCGCTGTAGAAAGGATTTTCCCTTGGAATTTGAGCCGCGCGACCAGTTTGAGCAGCGCCGCAAGAAGCTCGAGCAGATCCAAGCGCTGGGGCATGATCCGTATCCGCGGGAGTTCCGCTGGACGGATACGCCCGCGGCCTTGGTGGAGCAGTTCAGTGCGACTTCCGCCGCCGAGTTGGAGGCCCACAAGCGGGAAGTGCGCGTGGCGGGGCGCATCGTCTCGCTCCGGCTTATGGGCAAGGCCGGGTTTGCCCATTTGCAGGGGGTGGGTAAGCGCATTCAAGTGTATGTAAAGAAAGATGTTGTGGGTGAACAGGGTTTCCAGCTCTTTCATCTACTGGATCTCGGCGACTCGATTGGTGTGCGCGGGCATCTATTTCGGACGAAAACCAACGAGCTGTCCATCTGGGTCGAAGAGATCACGTTTCTTTCGAAAGCGTTGCTGCCACTGCCGGAAAAGTGGCACGGGCTGACGGACGTCGAGCTGCGTTACCGGCAGAGGTATCTCGACCTGATTGCGAATGAAAAGGCGCGGGAAGTTTTTGTTACCCGAGCGCGGATTATCCGGGAGTTGCGGCAATTTTTTGACGGGCGCGGGTACATCGAAGTGGAAAC
>JAYVMO010000040.1:0-13219 GCA_043758915.1 Acidobacteriota bacterium
CGGCCTTTTACGAGTGCCGCATCCAACATTTCCGCGACGTGCCGCGCATACTTCACTCCCGCTTCGGCATCGCCCCGGCGGTACGGGCCGCGGTAATCATCCGCGAGCGGCGCGACGTGAACCCACGGCTTGCGCCCCCGGCCTCCCGGTCCATCGAATTTGTAAGGGCTGATGTCGATCAGCGTGCTGGTGTGGCCATGATAAGCGTGTTCGAGGACGATCACGTCCTCGCGGCCCGTGTGGGCCCGCGCCAGGCGCAGCGCCAGTTCGTTGGCTTCGCTGCCGGAATTTACGAAAAAGCAGACGCGCAGTGGGTCAGGCAGGAGCCGCGTGAGCCGCTCCGCGTAACGATTCACATTATCGTGTAGATAGCGCGTATTCGTATTGAGCAGCGCGAGCTGCGCTTGCACGGCCTGCACCACGCGCGGATGGCTGTGCCCCACCAGCGGCACATTGTTGTAAACGTCCAGGAAAGCGCGGCCCGTGTCATCGTAAAGATATTGCATCCAGCCACGCACGATTTTCAGCGGGCGATCGTAGGAGATGCCGAGATTTTTTCCTAGTAGCGAGCGGCGTGCGGAGAGGGTTTGGGCAAGTTCCGGTTCTTTCGCTGGAAACTGGTTCGCTGGAATGCCGAGCAGAAGATTCGGGTCGGGTGAAAGACTCTTCCAAACCGCGCGCTCCGATGCGTATGCGACTCCGGGAAAGTCCGCTCCGCGATCCAGTAAATCCAGAATAATTTGAAAATGCACGTGGGGAGGCCACCCGCCGTTTTCCGCCGCATTGCCAATGCGCGCGAACGTTTCACCTCGCGCGATGCGCTGGCCGATTTTCAATTTTTCGAGCGTGTCCAAGTTGAGATGCCCGTAAAGGGTGAAGAACTTGCCGCCATCGCCGGTCTCGTGCTGCAGAATCACCAGCGGCCCGTAGTCGAGCATTGCCGTGTTGTTCGCGAGAATGTGAACCACACCGTCTAGCGGCGCATGCAACGCAGCGCCCGGCGCGACAAATAAATCGATCCCCAGGTGAATCGTGCGGCGCTCGCCGGCCGGATTTTCGCCGCTGCCAAAAAGCGGCGACGTGTACAGCAGCCGCGCTTCATCGTAGCGGCCCACGCCTACGGAAACACCGGCACTTTTCATTTCGCCGAAGATGCGTTCCGAGAGCGTCTCGGTTTCCGCCGCACGCGGGTCCGCGCCAAGAAAAGCGCTGCCCACGCTCAAATCGAACACCTTTGCCGGCACCGTTCGGATGTCCACGTCCACCAACGCGGCTGCGCTTTGACTATTTTCCCTCAGCCAGCGGCGCACCCTTTCGTTTTGCGGCACCGGCGGCAGCCCGCAGGCCACGCGAAAAGTGTAATGCGCGAAGCGCGGATGAATTTGTGCGAGCCGCTCGAGCGCATCCCACGCGGGCGCTTCGCTGACCGTCACGTAAGGATCGTCAGGCTTAACAATCTTCCGATGCGCTGAATTGGTGACGCTCACGGCGAGCCGAGCACCGATCAGCGCATAAAGAACCGCAATTTCCGATTCCGCCAGCGGAAAGGCGATGTGATAGCCCGCGACGAGGGCAGCCGCGGCATGCAAAGGATCTTTTTTACCCAGAATGGCGTAGGCCGCAGCGATGGCCGGCTCGGAAACCGTCAGGCCGTGGTGCATGTCGCCAAAGTCGATGACGCTGACAACTTTCCTCGGCGGCGGCCAGGGATCACTAACCAGCGCGTTGTAATCGTTGGTGTCGCCGTAGATGACGCTGCGGCGCAACCGCGGCATCGCGGGAACAACTTCGTCTTCGTACAGTTTGAGGAATTTCTCGACGAGCACCCGGCGTGAAGCGCCTTCAATGTGCTTCAAATAGTCGCGAATCCAGCCCGCGCGAGAGAGATCCCATTTCAATTCCCGCTGCGCCGCCGGGTGCGAAAAACTTTGCAGCGCCGCGTCCATCTGCCCAAGCAAACGGCCGAGACTGCCAAGCAATTCGGTCGTGTGCGGCTGAACATCGGCAAGAACCGTCCCCGGCACAAACGTCAGCAGCCAGACGAGCCGCGACGACCCGTCCGCCGCGGTGATGGCGCTGAAGAGTTGTCCTTCTCGATCCGGCACCACACGCGGCAACGTCAGGTGCGATGCGCGCTGCGCCAGATGCTGCAACGCACGGCATTGCAGGTCGATGAACGGCCGCTCCCGCGCCGGATGCATCACCTTCAGGACGTAACCGCTGCCCATTGCGAAAAGATTCGCGGTGGCATCCTCGCTTGACGGTTTTCCCGTCTCGCCGTGCGTTGTCGTCAGGTGAAAATTGTCGTCATACTCGCCGGGGAGTGATTCCGCGGTTGCCTGAATGCCATAAATTTCCCGTGCCAGACGCGAAGCCTCCGCTTCCGTGATCGGCTGGGCCACGCGGGATTCCAGGAGCATGCGACAAATCTTATCCGCAACCCGCCGAGCGCGTCCATTTGAAGTTTGAAATGCCGGTCAAGACTCACTTATCGGCGCATGGCCCCATCGTCACGCTGCTGTCCTTCAACACGTTGATGAACCGCGTGCAATCGGCATGGCCCTGGGCTTTGATGTCGATGACGTGCTTCTCGGCAGTAAGCTTGAACGTTGCGGGGATATTGCCAACAAACGCGTGGTCTATCCAGATTTCAGCGCCTTCCGGTTGCGTCAGCACGACGGTGCCAAACCCGGCCGCCGGCGGAAAAGGAGCAATGGACTCCGCGGTGCCAACCGGAGCAGAAAGTTTTTCGGTATCCGGCGCCGTGACCGGGTAAAAGCGGTGCAGGACTTCGAGGAGATCGCCAGCGCTCAGGGCAAAACCGATTCCGGAGACGTTCTTCTTGATGAGCTTTTGCGTGTTGATGCCGATCACTTCGCCGCGCGCATTCAGAAGAGGTCCACCGCTGTTGCCCGGATTGATCGGCGCATCCGTCTGAATCCAGGTGCCGGGTCCGGCGTTGGCGAATTTGCCCACGGCGCTCACGATGCCTTTGGTGGCGCTGAAGAGCATGGCATCGCCGGGATTACCGATAGCCAGAACACTTTCACCCTGACGAACGGCTGAAACATCCGCGAGGGTTAGATGCGGAAAATTTGCGCCTTCGACTTTGGCCAGGGCGATGTCCAGGTCCGCGTCGATGTACACCACTTTCGCTTCCAGTTGTTGTCCTCCAGGAAGAAGAGTGAGCAGCGTTTCTTCGCCGCGGGCCACGTGCGCATTCGTGACAATCACGCCTGTGTCGGTGACCAAGAATCCCGAGCCTGCTTTGTCCAGGCCCTTCAAATACACGACCGCAGGCTTGGTACGGCGCACCAGCTCTTCCAGCGAGAGTTCGGGCGCAAGCTCCGCGCCGCCGCTGGAAACCTGGGCAGTGATGCCGCCGGTAAAGGTTTCGGAAATGGATTGCAGGCTCACGTGAAAATGATTGCTTTTGAGCAGCCAGTACTCGCCATGGTTGCGGCCACTGAGCGAGATCCAATTCATCGGACCATCGGTCAGTGTGATTTCCTTTGTCGAGTAGCCCGCGAGGCTGATCCGCGCGACCATGGGATGCTCGAGCCGCGCGCCCAGCGACGTTTTGGTCCTGTGGAAATAGCCGCCGGGAAATTCTTTTTCAAATGGGGTCGTGCCTTCCGCCACGCCATCGATTTCCACCGTCGCGCCCGAGGGTTCGCTGGTGATTTGCAGCTTCTCGGCCATGGCCCTCGCCGGGCAGCCGAATAGCAGCAAAACCGCGCAGAAAGACAGTCCCGAGCGGGAAGCCATACTAGAACCTCCACGGATGAATGAACCCGTATATTACGTTACCACAAGGATAGATTCTTGCGGGTAAAATAGCAGGAAGCGAATTTGGACGCCCAGGGGATGCTGAAGTCCAGGAACCGCGTTCAAGACGCTGTGGGCGGCGAAGGCTGCTCAGGTTTTGGTTTGTAGCCGAAGCAGGAGACCACCGGGAGACCGGGATACTTTGGGAAGCGGGGATCGCTGAACGAAAGTTCACATAGGAGAAAAAGAGCGCCGCGAGAGGATTCTATGCTGCGCGCATGAAGGCAACTGGCGCAGAGACCCGCGCGATCGTCCTCCCGCAAATGATCCGATGGCGCCTTCAAGAAAGACTCGGCCATAAACTTGCCCTAAAGATTTCGTTCACCGCGAGCTTGGTGGCGCGGCTGCCGGGGATGCGGCAGGAGCGGCAGGAGCGGCAGGAGGAGGAGGCTCGGGCACGGGCGGGCGGGCAAACCGCGATTCCTCGAGAGCAGGGTTTAGCTCGATTTTGTCGATCATCATTTTCTGGTTGATATCGCTGGCGGAACTCCCGGAATCGATCTCGAAGGCAAATTTCACGCCATCGACGTCGCGGTAGTCCCGGAAATAGGATTCCACGGGAAACTCCTGGCTGTTGAACTTGCGCTTCCCTTCCCACTTGAGCAGCATGAAGAATTGCGCGTCAAAGAGGTAGTAGCGGACATCCCCGTTTTTTGTCGTGAGCTTCAGCCGCCAGGTTTCCTTGCCTTCCACCTTGTCTTTTCCCACGAGCTCGACTTGATTGCCTTTGGACCGGTAATCAACAAGCGGGCCATCGAAATCGGATTCTTCGGAGATGTGGCGCAATTCGTCGTCATTCATGGCTTCCGGATTCATTTTCCCGGCGAAGGGATTATTCGCCCAGCCGCGTGATTTTCCGTCATAAACGCGGACCAGGGTTTTGTCCTGCACGGTGAGCTCCATGTGCATTTTCAGAGTGCGCTTCAGCTCGACAACGAAGGGGCCTTCCGCTTCTTCACCAAACGAAATGCGCCCGGAGACTCGCTGGCCCTGGATGGCACGAATTTTATCCAGTCCGCCGCGCGCGGCGATCGCTTTGGCAAGAATATCGTCGGCGGTTTGCGCAGCGGCGGTCAGCGGCAACGTGAGCAGGAGTGTCAGACAAAGTGTTTTCATTTTCATGGATGGCTCGTTTCCGGCCGTGGCGCTCGCTGCCCGCGCGCGTCCTTCATGGTAAGAGCAGAAGCGGCGGCGGTCAATTTCGTTGCCTCGCGCGCATGGTTCGGGGGCCAGGAACGATGTTCGTTGCCGGAGCCATGGTTCCCTACGGGGTGATGACTCTGCCTTCGGCCCACTTAGGAAAGACCCGCGCGCCGTCCCCCAGCGTTGCTCGGTACCATCAAGCGTGCGGCGGGCTCGCTCGAAGATGCCACGGCGGCCTCAGCTGGGGCGTCCCGATCTCCTTTCCCTCACACTTAACGTTTGAGGCACGTGGTAGAATCTCGCCAGAGGTGACAGGATGCGGCAGGTGATTCTCTATCCGGGTGAGCTTGGCTACTGGGTCGCGGAATGCCCGAGCCTGCCCGGCTGCGTGAGCCAGGGAAAGACGAAAGAGGGAGCCATCCAGAATATTCGCGAGGCCATCGAAGGCTACATTCTCGCGCTGCAGGAAGACGGTCTCGCCGTTCCTCCCGACAATTTTGACGCCGTTCTCGTCGCGGTATGACAAAGCTGCCTCAAATTTCGGGGCGCGAGTGCGTTTCGGCGCTGAGTAAACTAGGATTTCAGGTCAGACGGCAACATGGCAGTCACATCATCCTCCGGCGAGATAATCCGTTTGCCCAAGCTGTCGTTCCAGACCATGCAGAGTTGGACACCGGAACCCTGCGCTCGATCCTGCGACAAGCGGGTATAACTCCAGAGCAGTTGCTTGCGGTGCTCTAAGTGGTCTCCTTACCGCATAGTTCCGGGCAAATCATTTCTTACATGGAAATGTATCAAGCATGGAGTGCCCGCTTTCAACAGGGTCTGCATTTTCATCTCCGCCCACACCTGAACGCCGGGTCCGGGAAGCAAAACGAAGCAGTCTGAAGACGCAGGAGCGTTCAAAAAAAGAATAAACACGGAGTCCACAGCGAACGCAGAGATCACGGAGTCAGAAGAACCGCCGCGACTTATGCATCGAACCTGCGGGCCGGGACACTGGAATCAGCGAATGGTCGCCGCTTTGGCGGCTACTTTGGCCAGGACATCGTCCGGCAAAGGCGCGTAGCTGCGCTCCTGCGCGATCTTCTGACCGGCGGTGTATACCCATTTCAGGTATGCGCTGACGGCCCGCCCGCGTTCCGGGTTCTGTGCGTGCGCCGGCACATACAGCCAGGTAAAACTGCTAATGGGGTAGCTCTCCTTGCCGGGGGCGTTCACGAGCGAGATTCGAAAGTCATCGGTCATCTTACTATCGAGCGCGGACGCCGCTTGCCCGATCGATTTCGCGGTTGGCTTGATGAATTCTCCGGCGGCATTTCGGATGCGAGCGACGGCCACCCCGGATTTCTCCGCCCAATTGACCTCCGTATAAGCGATGGCACCCGGCGTCTTGCGAACGTTATCGAGCAAATCCGGCGTGCGGGCAAAACTTGCGCCCACCGGCCACTTCGGGGAAACACTCTTGCCAACCTTGGCTTGAAAATCCGGGCTCACCTTCGACAGAAAATCCGAAAAAATGTAGCTGGAGCCTTTTCCTTCGGTGCGGTGGAGCACCCTTATCGGCACATTGGCGAGCTTGGCATCAGGATTGAGTTTGGCGATTTCCGGATTGTTCCATGATGTGATTCTTCCCAGATAGATGTCCGCAAGCACCGGCCCCGAAAGGCGCACGCCGCCCGGGGCGCCGGGCAGGTTGTACACGACCGCGATGCCGATGAGGACGGAGGGCAGCTCGAAGATGGGATGCGCCGCGTCCTTCAATCGCTTCTCGGGGATGGGCGCATCGCCCCCGCCGAAGTCCCCGGTTCCGGAAAGGATCCGGTTGGCGCTCTCCGCGGTCCCCTCCGAAAGGTAGCGGAGTTGCGTCTCGGGATGCTGTTTGTGGTATTCGTCGCCCCACAGCAGGTACAGGGGTTCAGGCAAACTCGAACCCGTCGCGACCAAAGTGACGGAGGTCTGCGCGAGAATATTGGGAGAGCAGGCGATGAGCAGAATGGCAAACAAACTAGCGATTCTGGACACGGAAATCCGGGCACAATTCTCCATGGAAGAATGTCCTCCCGATTCTAGTGGACTCGGACGGGCAACATCCCTCGCCCGTGAATACGGTAACCGGTTGCGTGCCGCTTCCACAACGACGGCCTGCATGTCTGTGCGGTATGGCGTATTACAAGCTTTGGAAACAATATTATCGAACTACGCTTCCGCAAATGACGCTGGGACATCCGAGATCGGAACAAGAATTAGAATGAAAATGTCCGCGCATTTTTCACTACTGGTATTCTTTGCGATCCGCGCGATCGCAATAGGAGGCATGCTCATGAAATCGGCTCGTCTTCGGATTTTTCCTTGTCGCACTGGTGTCGCCCCCAATTTCATACTCGCAGGACTCTTCCGTGATAGCTTCTCGGACCGTCGCGCGCGGACAAGGCCAAATTCTACGCCGCCGTGAAGGCTGCCGAAACCGGCTGCCCCGTCTCGAAACTTTTCAAAGCCGAAATCACGGTCAGTGCCCGGCTGGAATCCTAGAGCGCAGGACTTTCGGACGGACGGGACCAAACAGGTACAATGCCCCACATGATCCCATTGCCGGGTGCATTCGCCGCGGGTGTCGCGATCTTCCTGATGGTGGTGTGTGACGCGTTCGAATCCATCGTTCTCCCGCGCCGCGTCACGCGAAGATTCCGGCTTACCCGTCTTTTTTTCCGGATCACGTGGACGGCGTGGAAATTCTCAGCCGCATTGGTATCTTCGCGGAAAAGCCGCGAATCTTTTTTGGGATTCTTCGGCCCGCTTTCTCTGCTGATCCTGATTGGCGTGTGGGCCGTCGGGCTCGTTCTCGGCTTCGGCTTGATGCCATACGGCGCCGGGTCCGCCGTGGTGATATCCGGCAGGCAACCGGGTTTCCTCACGGACATCTATCTTAGCGGCACCACAACACTGCAAGGGAGATAGCCTATGAAAGCCATTGTCGTTCACGAATTCGGCGGTCCCGAAGTCCTCAAGCTCGAAGAAGTCCCCACGCCAAAACCTGCCGCGGGGCAAGTCCTCGTCCGCGTTCATGCCGCGGGCGTCAATCCCTACGACACCTACATGCGCTCGGGTACTTACGCGGTGAAGCCAGCGCTTCCCTATACGCCCGGCTCGGACGCCGCCGGGGTCATCGAATCCGTTGGCGCGGGCATCACCAAAGTAAAACCCGGCGACCGCGTCTACACCTCGAAGAGCATCAGCGGATGCTATGCGGAATTCGCGCTGGCACAGGAAGAGCAGGTCCATTTGCTCCCCGCTAAGATCAGCTTTGGGCAGGGCGCGGGCGTGTGGATTCCTTACGGCACGGCCTATCACGCGCTTTATCATTCCGCGGAAGCCCGCGCTGGTGAAACCGTGCTGATCCACGGCGCCAGCGGCGGCGTTGGCACCGCCGCCGCACAAATGGCCCGCGCCTTGGGCCTCACGGTCTTCGGAACCGCCGGCACGCAAAAAGGCCTGCAACTAGCGAAACACGAAGGGGCGCACCAGGTCTTTGACCACGGCAAAGCCGGGTATCAGGAAGAAATCTTGAAAGCCACCGGCGGCCGTGGCGTGGACCTCATTCTTGAAATGCTCGCCAACGTGAATCTCGCGCACGACACCAAGCTCCTGGCCACCCGCGGCCGCATCATCGTTATCGGCAATCGCGGCGAAGTGACCATCAACGCACGCGAACTGATGGGCCGCCGCGCTTCCGTCCGCGCGTTCACGCTCTGGGGCATCACCGCGGACGAAGAAAAAGAAATCCACGCAGGGTTGCTCGCTGGCCTCGATAACGGCACGCTGCGTCCGGTGGTCGGCAAGGAGCTTCCTCTCGCCGAAGCCGCGCGCGCTCACAAAGAAATTCTCGAGCCCGGCGCCGCGGGGAAAATCGTGCTCATCCCGTAACGATAGCGGCACCATTGACTGGAACCACTTCCGCCCTATAATCGTGTGTTGCTGTATCGACCGTGGCGCCCACCTGCGGGCCACAATAAGCCTTCTAAAGTGCTGACTGCTCTCTCACTCTCGCTCGTACTCGCGTTGCAAAATCCTTTCGGCCGTTACTGGCACAAAATCACCGACCGCACGTTCGCTGGTGTCTACCATGCCAACGCCTTCGACCTGGCCATGATGATTCCCTACTTCATCGTGCTGTTTGTCCTGGCGGTCTACGGCATGCATCGCTATTGGCTGGTATACGACTACTTCACGTACGCCAAGAATGTCCCCGGCACGCCGCCCGAAGTCAAAGCCTGGCCCCGCGTCACCATTCAGCTCCCCATCTTCAACGAGCGCTACGTCATCGAGCGCCTCGTCGAAGCCATCTCCCGCTTCGACTATCCCCGCGAGCTGCTCGACGTACAGGTCCTCGACGACTCCACCGACGAAACACAGGAAGTGGCGCGCAACTGCGTCGAGCGCCATGCCGCGCAGGGCCTGCCCATCGTTCACATCCATCGCACCAACCGCGAAGGCTACAAGGCCGGAGCGCTGGAAAACGGCTTGAAAACCGCCCAAGGCGAATTCGTGGCCATCTTCGACGCCGATTTCATTCCCGAACCCGATTTTCTCCGCCGCACCATTCCTTACTTCATGAACCCCGACGGCGGCGGCAAGATCGGCATGGTGCAGACGCGCTGGACCTATCTCAATAGCGACTACTCGCTGCTCACCAACGTGGAAACCATTCTTCTCGACGGCCACTTTGTCGTCGAGCACGGTGCGCGTTCCCGCCGCGGCACCTTCTTCAATTTCAACGGCACCGCCGGCGTCTGGCGCCGCATCGCCATCGACCAGGCTGGCGGCTGGGAGCACGACACGCTCACCGAGGACACCGATCTCTCCTATCGCGCCCAGCTCAAAGGCTGGAAGTTTCTCTATCTGCCGCATATCGAATGCGCTTCCGAACTTCCCGTGGACATGAACGGCTTCAAAGCCCAGCAAGCCCGCTGGGCCAAGGGCCTGATGCAGACGGCGAAGAAAATTCTTCCGAAAGTTTTCAAGTCCGACGCGCCCTGGCACGTAAAGACCGAAGCGTTTTTCCACCTCACCGCCAACATCAGCTACCCCTTGATGGTGCTTCTTTCCACCATGCTGCTGCCCGCCATGATCGTGCGCTTCTATCAGGGCTGGTTCCAGATGCTGGTCATCGATCTGCCGCTTTTTCTCGCCTCCACCTGCTCCATCTCCAGTTTTTATCTGATCTCGCAAAGAGAGATACGTCCCAAGACCTGGAAGCGCACCTTCCTCTATATGCCCTTTGTCATGGCCACGGGCATCGGAATTTCCGTGCGCAACGCCCAAGCGGTCATCGAAGCCCTCATCGGCAAGAAGAGCGAATTCGCGCGCACACCCAAATTCAATATCGAAGGCAAGTCCGGTTCGTTCGTGAAGAAATCCTATCGCAACAAGGCCGGCTGGATGCCGTACGCGGAAATCCTTCTTGGCTTGTACTTCGCTTGCACCGTCGTGTACGCCGCGCTGAACGAGAATTACGCCACCATCCCGTTCCTGCTGTTATTCGTCTGGGGCTACCTCTACACCGGTTGCATGTCGCTGGGCCAAACCTACTTCGCGCATCTGCGCTTCGGCGTCAACGCCCCCGAGATGCGCTCCGCCGCCGGCGGCGCTCCGGGATTCTAGCGCGTGTGCCCGCCGCTGCTCCGGCAGCTCCACCGCATCTGGCCCACCCGCGAAGGCTTCTTAGGCTGACGATTTCCAGGCGGAACAATCGGCTTCCGAACAAAATTCTTTGCTCCTGCGCATCTTGGATCGCCATGCTCTCGAATAACCTGACCTGACCCCGGCGATTTCCCTGTAGACTCTTTCACCGTGGCAACTCCGCACGAAAGGATCGTTTTTCAGAACGGCAGCGTGGAACTTCACGCCGTCGCCGCCGGCCCCCAGGACGGCCCCGTTGTCCTCCTCCTTCACGGCTTCCCGGAATTTTGGTATTCATGGCACAAACAAATCGAGCCGCTCGCCGCAGCGGGATTCCGCGTCATCGTGCCCGACCAGCGCGGCTACAACCAGAGCAGCAAACCCGCTGGCGTCGCTTCCTATGCCCTGCCGCAGCTCGTCTCCGACGTCATCGCCATTGCCGACCAACTCGGCCGCGAACGCATCTTCCTCGCCGGCCACGATTGGGGCGCCTCCATAGCCTGGAGCGTCGCGTTGCTCCACCCGCAGCGCATCGCCCGCCTCGCCATCCTCAACGTTCCGCATCCCTCGGTCATGCGGCGCTATTTGATGAAAAACCGCCGCCAATTGCGCAAGAGCTGGTACATGTTCTTCTTCCAGATTCCTTTTTTACCCGAAGCGCTTTTCTCTGCGTTCCATTTCCGCATGGGCGCCAGGTCGCTCGTCCGCTCCAGCCGCCCCGGCACATTCTCCGAAGACGATCTCGCTCAATACCGTGCCGCGTGGTCTCAGCCCGGTGCGCTCACCGCCATGATCCACTGGTACCGCGCCGCGTTTCGTTTCCGCGCTCCTTTCCCCGACCCGCAAGTCCGCGTTCCCACCCGCATTCTCTGGGGACTGCGTGACGCTTTTCTCCTCTCCGAAATGGCCCAGGATAGCTTGCGTTACTGCACCAACGCCGAACTCTACACCTTTGCAAACGCCACCCACTGGCTCCAGCACGAAGAACCAACGCGTGTTTCCGAATCGCTTATCGACTTCTTCCGCGACTAGATCCGATGGCCCGTTTGCGTTGCGGCCGCGCTGCCTCCATTCCGATTCCGGGCGCGGCCCATTTCGGATACAATCCCGTGACTGCGGCAAAACCGCAGCAAACCCGCATGCCCTGCGGGTGCAGCAATAACGTGGTGGTGGCGAGGTGAAGGATGAGTGGTCGTCCGCGGTTCGCGCGGTTCTGCAATATTTGTATCCCAATCACGGCAATCCTGGCCTTGTTCGCCTTGGCCGCCAGCGCCCCCGTAACGCAGGCGCAGCAGCGCCGCGAGCGCGAGCCGAACAGTGTTTACGCCGAACGCCGCGCCAAACTCGCCGCGCAGGCCGATGGCCCCATCGTGCTCTGGGGCTTCACCGGCCGCGAAGAATCTTCCCAATCCTACGTTTTCGCCCAGGAAGATAACTTCTATTACCTCACCGGCCACAACGAAGAAGGCGCGGGCCTCATCGTGCTTCCTGCTGCCAAACCTGGCGCCAGCGATTCCTGGGATGGTCCTCGCGAGATTTTCTTCCTCCCGCCCAAAAATCCTGCAAAGGAAAAGTGGAACGGCCTCCGCATGTCACCCTCCGATCCCGGCATCGCAGCGCGCACAGGCTTCGCCACCGTAGAACCCTTCCCGGAAATGCGCGCCAGCATCGAAAAACTTGCCAAGCTCTATCCCAGCTTCTGGACCATCCTCCCCTACGAAAAAGAAAATGGTGGTTACCCGCACGAAAAAGCCGTTGTCGATTGGCTGCAGCTTGCGGTGCCGCAAGCCAGGCTGAAAGACGTGCGCGCCAATATCGGCGCGCTGCGCCAGATCAAGTCTCCTGGTGAACTTGCGTTTCTTCGCCAAGCCATCGAACTTTCTCTCGACGCGCACCTGGAAGCCATGAAAATGATGCGTCCCGGCCTGTTCGAATATCAGGTCGCCGCGAAGATGGTCGAGATCCATGCCCTGGGCGGTTCCGAAGCCGAGGGTTATGCTCCCATCGTCGGCGCGGGGCCCAATTCCACGGCGCTTCACTACGACAAACTGTCCCGCAAAATCGAGGATGGCGACATCGTGGTCCTCGACGTCGGCGCGCAATACTCCGGCTATTCCGCGGATATCACGCGCACTTTGCCCGCCAACGGCAAATTCACCCCGCGGCAGCGCGAAATCTACGAAATCGTTCTCGGCGCGCAGAATGCCGCACTCGCCGCGTTGCGGCCCGGCATGGATATGTGCCGCAAAGGCGACAAAAGCCTCTTCAAGATTGCCTACGACTACATCAATTCCCACGGAAAAGATCTCCACGGCAAATCACTTGGCCAGTACTTCATTCATGGCCTGGGCCACAATATCGGCCTCGACGTGCACGACCCGGGTGGCTTCTGCACGGCCCTCGAGCCCGGCCAGGTGGTCACCATCGAGCCCGGTATCTACATCCCCGAGGAAAATCTTGGCGTGCGCATCGAGGACGACGTCCTCATCACCGATTCCGGCTACAAGTTGTTAAGCGAGCGCCTCCCCCGCGACCCCGCCGCAATCGAAAAAATCATGGCCGATGCCGC
>JAYVMO010000041.1:0-3007 GCA_043758915.1 Acidobacteriota bacterium
GCGCAGCGCGGTGTCGCCACCGCGTCGTGCGGCGCGCAACCAGCGATAGATGCTGGTGCGGCAGAGTCCGTAACTCTTGATCACCGCGCTGGGCCGCTCGCCCTCGCGCACCCGGCGCACCGCCATCCGCCGGATGGTTTCCGATACTTCATGCGACAGCGTGCGTCCATCCATGTTCATGGACATGCTTATAGCATGGACGCGCGCCAATGTGTAGTCTAAACTACGGACTTGTTAGTATAACCCCTTTGGAATCCGCACTTGCAAAAAATGCGCCTGTAACTCCTTTAGAATGCGCACTTGCAAAAAAACAGAGGGGGCGCGAACCCCTAGGCACGAATCACCAGCCTGCCACGCCTGCTCTGGCCTTGTCGGAGCGCTTCGCGGGGTCACATCTTCACCGAGCCGCTTGCTCGTCCATCCACCGCTTCATATGCGCTTCCAGCACGTTCAACGGCACTGCGCCATTCTCGAGTACTGCGTCATGAAACTTTCGCTCATCAAATTTCGCACCCAGCCTCTTCTCCGCTTCCGCCCGCAGCTCGCGGATCTTCAGTTGCCCCAGCTTGTACGCCAGCGCCTGTCCCGGCCACACGATATACCGGTCCACTTCCACGGTGATGTCCTGATCCGTCTTCCCCGTGTTGTCCTTGAAAAACTGAATGGCCTGCTCGCGCGTCCAGCCCATCGCGTGCATCCCGGTATCCACAACCAGCCGCACCGCGCGCCACATTTCATAGCTCAACTGTCCGAATTTCGAGTACGGATCTTTGTACAACCCCAGTTCCTCGCCCAGACTCTCCGAATACAGCGCCCAGCCCTCCACAAATGCCGAGTACCCTACATGCCGGCGAAACTCCGGTGCGTCCTCCATCTCTTGCGCCAGCGAAATCTGCAAATGATGTCCCGGCACCGCTTCATGCAACGACAGCGCTTCCATCTCCCACTTCGGCCGCGCGTGCAGATTGAATGTATTCACGAAGTAGCATCCCGGCCGCCCCGCGCTCGGCGCCCCCGGCTGGTAATACGCCGTGGTCTGCGACGGCGCCTTGAATTCCGGAATCACGCAAACGCCGTACGGCAGCCGCGGTAATTTTCCGAAAAGATGCGCCAGCTCCGGATCGATTTTCTTGGCGATAATCCGGTAGCCATTCACGAGATCCTCCGGCTCGTCGTAATAAAAGCGCGGATCGGTGCGCAGAAACTCCGTGAAGTCGTGGAAGCTGCCTTTGAATCCCGCCGCAGCGATAACCTTGTCCATCTCCGCGCGAATCCGTTTTACTTCGCTCAATCCGATCTCATGAATTTGCTGCGGCGTCAGATTTGTCGTCGTCTGCCAGCGCACATGAAATGCATACGCAGCCGCGCCCTGCGGAAGCGCCACCGCCGCAATCGACTCACGGCAAGCGCGCAAATAGGTCGTCGCCACGTAATCGTGCAGCTTTTGAAACGCCGGCGCGACGCCGTTTGCATAAATGCTCGTGGCGCGCGCCGTGAGCCGCGCTCGCTCCGCTTCGGGAAAACCCGACGGAAACTCGGTGAAGGGTTGCAGCAGCGCGCTGGCCATCGGATCGGCGGGGATCAAGTCCGCAATCTGTTTCGGCACGTCCCGCAGCGCCACTTTCGGCGGCGTGTACCCGCGCTTCAGCCCTTCATGCAGCAGCGCAATATTCTGTTGCACAACGGTCGGCAAGGACTCGAGGCGCGCGAGGATGTTTTCATAATCCGCAACGCTCTGGTGCGGCATCGAGGCAATCGTTTCCGCCGCGCCCTGCTGAACGCCTTCCATCTGGTTGATGGGCATCCACAAATTTCTCGGCACCACGTTGCGGAACGGCATCGGGTCGTCGCCGAATTGCAGGCCTTCTTGCGCCGTCTCCAGCAGCTCGCGATACAAGTCGTAATTAAGCTGCTCGCCGGCGGGCAGCGCTTCCCGTGAAATTGCTTTCAACGCCGCAAGGCTATCGCGCAGATGTTTCTTCCGCGCTTCGATTCCTGCCGCAGAATCATCCGCCCAGCGCCGGTTCTGCCCCGGATAGCCCGTCGCCGTGGCCACCTCCGGATACTCGGTCATCCACTGCTTCCAATCTTCGTCGAGGTGAGTGCGGAATTTCTGCTTGGCTTCGATTTGCACGGTGCTCATCTCTCCTATCCTCTGCGCCAGCAACGGCAAAACAAAAAGACCGCTCCCCGCGGCCAGCGCGATTATTGCCATTATCCGCATCACGATTTCCTCCCCGCCGCTTTCGCCAATTCCCTTTCGCGCTCTCCCGCAAGCATCACAATCAGGCGCGCCGTTTCTTCGGCATCCATGGCGGTGTTATCCACCAGCACGGCATCGGCCGCGCGCACCAGCGGAGACACTTTACGCTCGCGGTCGCGCTTGTCGCGCTCGCGGACTTCTTCGAGCACCTGCGCCAGCGTCATGGTCTCGCCTTTTTCCTGGTGTTCTTTCCAGCGGCGCTCCGCGCGCACCTCCGGCGAAGCATCCAAACAAATCTTCAGCTCTGCCTGGGGAAAAACGACCGTGCCAATGTCGCGCCCCTCCATCACTACGCCGCCGCCCGCGCCCGCACGCTGCTGTTCGGCCACCAGCACTTCGCGAACTCCCGCAATCGTCGCCAGCCGCGAAGCGGCCTGCGCCACTTCCGCGGTGCGAATCTCCGTGGTGACTTCACGGCCATCCACAAAAACGCGATTCTTCGCTCCCGCCGCTTCCTGCTCCGCCGTGGGCGGCTTCAACTCAATATGCGTTTCTCTCGCGAGCGCCGCCAACTGCGCATCATCGTTAAGCGAAACCTGCCGTTGCAGCGCCTTCAACGCCACCGCGCGGTACATCGCACCGCTGTCAAGATACAAATATCCGAGCATCTGCGCAACGCGCCGCGCCACGCTGCTCTTCCCCGAACCCGCGGGACCGTCAATCGCGATCGTGAGTTTTGGCATTCGCGGCAATCCCAAAAACGTAGGGGCACGATATATCGTGCCCCTTGTCGCACCGTCAATG
>JAYVMO010000042.1:0-7051 GCA_043758915.1 Acidobacteriota bacterium
ATGCCTGTACGGTGCATCCGGAAGACCTCGGCTAATTCACGGAGTGTGAATCCGGCACCCCGTGCGGGTCCGAGCCATTTCAGGTATTGGACCACCCGCATGTCCCAAACTCGATAACCGGATGGGGTCCGCTCCGCGCGCGGAAGAATTCCGATCCTCTCATAATGGCGGATGCTGTCGGGGCTGACCCCTGCTAAACGTGCAAGGACACCCACTGTGTACCTTTGTTGCGGCATATTTTGTCCCTTTCGATACGAGGGTACACCTTGGAACCGGTTCCAAGGTCAAGAGGAATCTTCAGACCCTCCGCTTCAAAGAAATGTGAGCAGGCGTTGTCGATCAATTCTTTTGCGAAGATTCTGTGACATATCGTTGAAACTTGAGATCAAGAGCTGGATTTCAGTACGGATCGGGCCGATTCCATGCTTGCGGACGACCAGGACGATGCCCAGGGCTTGATGCGGTCGGGGGAGAGTGCGGCGCGTTTGGTGAGAGGATAGTTTGCCTTCAGTGATGACTTAACCTGGATTCCAAAATTGGGGAGGCAAATTTCAGTTGAAAAGGGGGAGTGAACATGGGGCGGGGGCCTCAGGCCGGTGCTCGGGAAGGCAACCTCGGCGAAGTTGGGAAAACGTACGATAAGAGGTTGTCGAGCAGTGGCTTGCGGGTGCCGAGGCCGCCCCAGGACGAGGACAAATGGAGCACCAGGCGCCGGGCGGAGCGACCTTAGCAGCGCGCCGCAGAGAAAGACCTGGGTGCACAGCGTGGCGGGGCCGCCGGTAACCGGAGAATCCGCTGGCGCGCTGAAAATCCCAGAGCAGATTGAACAGCAGCAGGAGGCCGCGAAAGGCGGCTTCGGTGGCGAAGAACTCGCGCATATAGAAGTCATCGGCGGCCGGATCGTGCTTCAGCACCGCGATGTGGTTTTCCATGTCGGCGTGCTTGTTGTAGTTACGCCAGACTTCTTCCGGCACCAGCGTGGCGCCGAGCCGCAGTTGCCGCTATGCAGCCAGCCGTGCAGAACAAAATGGACATACGCCAGCACCGCAAGCAGCGAATGATGCGACGGTCGCCCGTGCTTGCGTGGATTATTAGCCGCCATTGGCGGAAGAGGCGCGCCAGGCGCCTACGGTGTTGCCGCGCTCGTTGGTGTAATAGCCCTGGACATTGTAAAGCTGAGGATTGTCGGGCGGCCCCCAGCCGAAGAAAATCCAGGCTTCCAGATCACCGTTTTCCTCGCCGTCATCCGCGACCCAGCCCTGGCCGGGAACCTTGTCCGTGGCGGCTTCGGCTAGTTCGTGGGCGTAGACGGCGGTGAAATCGGCGATCTGGCCGCCGCAAGGCTGGCAGAGCGAGGAAGGCAGAACGGCGTAGGCGACGGAAGTGCCGTTGTAGTCGAAGGCGTCGTGATAGCCGCAGAATTGCGCGCACGATTGCGAACCGTCCTGATCCATGATGGAGGTTACGCCGTCGGGGAGAATCAGGACGAAGAGGCTGTTGGCATCGCCCTGTATGGTTCCTTGATCGAGCAGGGAACGCACGGTGGACTGGGCGTCGGCGTCGTGAAACTGCGTGCCCGGATCGAGTACCGGGCCGTCGATCGATGCCAGGAATTTGCCGGGGCCGGTTCCGTAACCGAGATCGCGCAGTGGGTCAAGATAACCGTTCTCGACGACTGCTTTACTGAAGCCATCAACGAAGTTGCGATCGCCCCAGAACTGGCCGAGATAGATGTTGGTGACTGCGGGAACGACAATCTGGCTTCCGTTGCGGTTAGAAAAGCCCTGCGCGCCGCCGGGGCCAGTGGGAGAAGAAAGGGGACGATCCACCAAGTCATGATCCTCGGCGTGAAGGAGAGTGGGCTTGACGACATGCCGGGGAGGCACGATCTGGATCACACCGGGGCGCTGCCCGATCCGGCGGAGCATTTCCTTGGTGTATTTCTTGTGCGACATTTTTGATATTGGCATCATGGCACCTCATCGAACGTTTAGGATGAATTTTGAACCGACAAAACCATCAACACAGATAATGCTGGCCTGAAAATTACTGTCCGCTGCCGAGTGGAGCCCAATCGCCGGCCTGGGCCAGATCGCAGGAGTTGTCCAGCTTCTGGCAGACCAGAAACTGGGTGATGGGATGGACTTCCCACAAGGAAAAACGATGCGGCTGGCCCCGCAACGGATTGTTGGGATCTCCATTGACCTTGTGGAAGTTGTCGTAGAAGAGCGCGCCCGTAACCATGATGAGCCGCTGGCTGCTCTCCGCCTGGGTGAGATTCGCGAGGGACCACGCATCGGGGCGGTTTTGCGGGATCATTTCGGCGACAATGCCCTGAAAGTCCGTGTTGCTGGGATCATTGGACATGGGGATGTGGTAGTCGTTATTCGTCTCTCCGCGCAGGTTGCAGTTTACCGACTCGCCGGTATTGGGGTGGGGAACGCCTACAAGATAGCCAAGAAGTGTAACGACATCTCCCTCCGAGACTTGCCCATTCGCCACGGTGAGGCCGGTGAGGTTCGCGCGGTCGGCGGCGGTCAGCTCTTTGTCTTCTCCGACGAGATTGTCCGCTTGCTGTTGCAGGCTGGAGAAATCGTCGAAGGTGAGCGTGGTACCGCTGGAGGCTGAAGGCACAGTGCGCTTCAACTGGTTTGCAAGGCCATGAGGACTATCGGGAGCTGCACAGCCAGTGGCGGGGCAAGAGCTCAGGTTGGGCTGGCAGGCGGCGGCAGCCTCGCCGGGCTTGCGCGGCTCAAGCTCAAGGGACGCCGGACGGCGGACGAGGGCTCGCTTGGCCTGGGCTTTTGTGGCAGAAAGCTGAAGCCCCGCGGCCAAGACCCAGCCTTCCTGTTTCCGCGGACTCCGCACGTGGTAGAAACCATTGGTGGAAGTGGCGCCGAGAAGCACGACTTTCGTTTAGGGCTTGAGAGTGGCAATGCGCTGACTCTGCGCGGAGGGTCCGGAACGCAGATTGAGGTTCTTCGTAACGACACCGGCATTCTGTGCCGCACAAAACATCGCACATCCGAGAAGGGATAAACCGAGAGCAAGGGGTCTGATGGTTGTTCGCATGAGGCACCTCCAAGGAAACACTTTCTAGCCCGAGTGGGCTGGCATTAGCGCTGGAATAAGTTCGCCTGGCTGCCAGCGCCTAATACGCGCCAAAGGGAGAAATAGCGAACGGAAAAAGGGAGAGTGCCGCCAAGTATAGTTATTATAGCGAGTATGTCAAGAGCAAAACTCCGCACCGGCAAACACTCGCTGAGTGCCCCAAGGGCTGGGGGAGGCCGGCAAAAGCATGCCGTGGATACCGACGCGTACTTTTCAAACCTCACCGTGAAGCAGGACGGTAGCAGCTCACCAACCGAAAACCGGAGTCTGCACGTTTCGCCGCGCAAGGATTGTTTCGCGCGGGGTTTTCTTTCGCGCTGGCTTGACCTATAGTGCCTCCGGCACGCAAAGGAGGTTTCTATGGAACTGTGGTCACGGCGAAAGTTCTTTCTCACGTCGGTTGCGGGAAGCGTAGTTGCGGGAGCAGGCAAGCTATTGGGGCGCACGATTCCGGAGGGTGGAGACGCGGCGGCGAACCTCGCGGGATTGCCGGTGCCCGCTTCGGGGAAGCGCCCGGTCATTATTTCCAGCGCGAACGGGCTGCACGCACTCGATAAGGGGATGGATGTTTTGAAGAAAGGCGGCGACACGCTGGATGCGGTGATCGCGACGGTCACGGTGGTGGAGGACGACCCCAACGACGATTCCGTGGGCTACGGCGGATTGCCCAACGAAGAGGGCGAAGTGGAGTTGGACGCCAGCGTGATGCATGGTCCGACGGGCCGCGCGGGAGCGGTGGCTGCGGTGAGGCGCATCAAAAATGTGGCGCTGCTGGCAAAGACGGTGATGGAGCGCACCAATCACGTGATGCTGGTGGCGGACGGCGCGCGGCAGTTCGGGGTGGCGGAAGGGTTCGAGGAGATGAATCTCCTTACCGAGCATTCGAGAAAGATTTGGCTGGCGTGGAAAGCGGCGACCTCGTTCAATTGGCGTCCAGGGATCGACAGTCCAGAATGGAAAGAGCATATTGCCGCGATCTTCGATCACGATGAAGAAAAGATCGCTTACGCGGAACGCGTGATCGCGCGTCCGCCCACGGGCACGATTCCGTGCATGGCGGTGGATGAAAAGGGTGATATTTCCGCGACGACGACAACTTCCGGACTGGCGTGGAAAATTCCCGGGCGCGTGGGAGATGCGCCGATCATCGGTGCGGGGTGCTTCGTGGATAATGAAGTGGGCGCGGCGGGCGCGACGGGCAAGGGCGAAGAAAACATCAAAATTTCCGGCGGGCATACGATCATTGAAATGATGCGCAAGGGCATGTCGCCCACGGATGCTTGTCTGGAAGCCCTGCATCGCGTGGCGAAGAATTACAAAAACGACGAGAAAAAACTGAAGACGTTTCATCTATTTTTCTATGCGCTGAATAAAGATGGCGTGCATGGGTCGGCCTCGCTCTGGAACAATGCGTATGACAAGAGGCCGGCGCAGTATGCGATGCACGATGGCGGTGAGGCGCGGCTGGTGCGCTGCACGCCACTATTTGATGAAACATCTTTGGAAGATTGAAGCGGGAGGCGGCGAATCGCTTACGGAGGCCTTCGGTAGATAGGGCACGACGGCGCGGCGTGCTCTCCAAGGAGTGACTGCATCACGGAAACGGGCGGTGCAAAGGATTTTCCAACGCGTTTGTCTTGATTTATTCTGTTTGTCTCATGGATCAGGCCAACATTCTTATCATCGGCGGTGGAGTTGTCGGGTGCGCTATCGCGCACGCGCTTTCCAGCCGCTGGCAGGACGTTTTTCTTGTCGAGCAATTTCCCAAGCTGGGCATGGCCACCAGCACGCGCAATAGCGGCGTAAATCACTCTGGAATTTATTACCCGAAAAATTCCTTGAAGGCGCGGCACTGCGTGGAAGGCAATCGGCTCACGTATGAATTTTGCGTCAAGCACAACGTGCCGCACCGGCACACGGGAAAGCTGGTGGTGGCCGCGAATGCTCGTGAAGAAGCCGAACTGGCGGCGTTGAAAAAACGCGGGGAGGAGAATGGCGTCGAGGGATTGCGGCTGGTGGGTCCTGCCGCGATCCGGTCGCGCGAGCCGCATATTTCCGGCGTCGCGGCTCTCGATGTGCCTTCGACTGGAATCGTCTCGGCGGAGGAGTTGGTGCACGCATACGCGCGCGTGGCCGCAAGCCAGGGCGCAAACATCGTGACGCATGCGCGGGTGGTGTCGCTCGAACCGGCAAAGGACACGATCCGCGTGGGCCTGCGCATCGGCGACGAGGAAGATGCACAGCAGGAAATCATCGAAGCGCGTTGCGTGATCAATGCCGCGGGACTCTTTGCAGATGAGATCGCGGCGATGATGGGCAATCATAGCTGGCGAATTTATCCGGTACGCGGCGAGTATTGCGAGATTCGCGGGCCGCAAAAATCGCTCATCAACGGCTTGGTGTATCCGTTGCCGCATGCCGAGGGCTTGAGTCTTGGCGTGCATTTCACCAAGACACTGTGGGGCACGGTTCTCCTTGGTCCGACGGCAACTTACGTCGAAGGGAAAGACAATTACGAGCGTGACCGTTTGCCCATTTCCGATTTTGCGGCCAGCGCGAAAACGCTGTTGCCGGAGATCGAGGAGCGCGACTTGCAGTTGGGGTATTCGGGGTTGCGGCCGAAGCTCATTCCGCCGGGCGGGAAGGGTCCGGCGGATTTTGTGATTACGCGGGATGCTGCTGTACCGCAGGCGATTCATCTGGTGGGGATTGAATCGCCGGGGTTGACGGCGGCGCCTTCGATCGCCAACCATGTAGTTGAGCTCGTCGCTGAAGTCCTCGACTGAGATTGTAGGGGCACGATATATCGTGCCCCTACGGTTGCTCAGATCATTCCACGATGACGCGGAGAAACTTCTTTTTCCCGGCACGCAGTAGAAATTCGCAGGGTTTGCTGAGGTCGATATCCTTGCGCGGATCGTCGATGATCACGCCGTCGATTTCGACAGCCTTTTGTTTGATGAGGCGTTCGGCTTCGCTGCGGGAAGGGGCGAGGTCGAATATGAAAAGAAGAGTAGAGATTCGCGTCGGCACACTGCGGGCCAGTCTTTTTACGGGGGCTTCTTCGGGGGCTTGGCGGTCGCGGAAGACGCGCTGGAAATTTTCGGCGGCTTTGCGGGCGGGTTCTTCGCCGTGAAAACCGGAGATCACTTCCTGTGCTAAACGCATTTTCAAATCCATCGGATGCAATGCGCCGGTGGTCACTTCTTTTCTTAACGCTTCAATTTCTTGCGGCGTGCGATCGGTGACCAGTTCGTAGTAAGACCACATCAACTCGTCGGAAATGGACATCATCTTGCCGAACATTTCGCCGGGCGCTTCGGTGATGCCGACGTAGTTGCCGAGGCTTTTGGACATTTTGCGCTGGCCGTCGAGGCCGACGAGGATGGGCATGGTCAGAATTACCTGCCCAGGCAAGCCATACTCACGTTGGATTTCGCGGTGCACCAGTAAATTGAACTTCTGCTCGGTGGCGCCCAGTTCGACGTCGGATTTCAGGGAGACCGCGTCGAGCGCCGTGAGCAGAGGATACAAGAGTTCATGAACGGAAATGGGCTGGCCCTTTTCGAGGCGCGACCGGAAATCCTCGCGCTCCAACATGCGCGCCAAACGATAGCGGGAACAGAGCCTAACGATGTCCTCGGCAGACATCTTCCCGAGCCATTCACTGTTGTAGCGGACCTCGGTCTTTTCGCGGTCGAGGATTTTGAAAACCTGATCGAGGTAGGTTTGCGCGTTGGCGTTGACTTGTTCGCGAGTGAGTGGAGGGCGGGTTTCGGATTGTCCCGTGGGGTCGCCGATCATCGCAGAGAAATCGCCAATCAGGAAAACTGTGGTGTGGCCCATGTCCTGAAAATGTTTCAGCTTGCGCAGAACGACGGTGTGCCCCAAATGAATATCAGGTGCAGTGGGGTCAACGCCGAGATAAACGCGCAGCGGC
>JAYVMO010000043.1:0-20143 GCA_043758915.1 Acidobacteriota bacterium
GGGGCGGGGAGCGGATTGGCAGCTAGTTTGGACATAAGAAGAAAGAGCCGGCTGGAAGCCGACG
This sequence comes from Acidobacteriota bacterium, assembly GCA_043758915.1. Lineage (GTDB taxonomy): Bacteria > Acidobacteriota > Terriglobia > Acidiferrales > UBA7541 > Acidiferrum. Next base: position 65 of record JAYVMO010000043.1, read on the forward strand.
CTACACATTGATCGATCGGGATCGTTGATCAAATGGGCAACGGAGTCAAGCGAGAGAGGATGGGAAGCAAAGAGGCAAGGAACTGGGGAATTTAACACAGCGGGCACGGAGGAAACGGAGAAGAGGTTGAAAGTTGAAAGTTTAGAGTCGAAAGAAGAGGGAGAGGGGAGAGGATGGGGAAAATCTAACGCAGAGACGCCCCGACCAGGTCGGGGTAAACGCCGTACGCCGAGGAAACGCGGAGAAGAGCGGGCGGGGAAGAAGAAAGAGTTACACAGAGTTACACAGAGTTACACATAGTTACATAGAGTTATACAGAGTTACACAGAGTTCACAGAGTTCACATAGGGCCACCCCGACCGGGTCGGGGCAGGCGCCGGGCGCAGAGAAGAAGGATAACGCAGAGACGGAAAGGAGAAGAGGGGGTAGAGGTCACGGACAAGAAAGGAAGGAACGGAATTAACAGCGGGATCGCCGGGACAGGGCCGGGACAGGCGCCGGACGGAGCACAGAGATGACGGAGAAGAAAGAAAGAAAAAAGGAAAGAGAAACACAGCGGGGCAGAAGTCGCGGAGTGTTGTGGTCACCGCATCACAAGCCCCCCGCCCAAAAAAAACCGTGAAAAAACCTTACCAGTTGATTTTCAGCAATTTTGCCCTGGTTGAAAATGTATTCCCATTCGTCGAACATCGTTCGCAGAGCTGCTAATGCGGAAATTCCGAGAGGTGGAAAGAGCCGCAATTTCGAATGAGGGTTTCTTCACAGCTTCAAAGTGGCGATGGGGCGCACGGGAATGCGCAGCGGTCTCTGGTGAGCAGGACGGGCTAGGCTTTGGCCGGCAAGAGGACGAAGCAGAGCACCGCGACATAGTGGCAGGCACTCGCCGCCAGGACGAAGAGGTGCCAGATGACGTGGTTGTAGGGGATGCTCTCCCACGCGTAGAAGACGACGCCGACGGTGTACAGCAGGCCGCCCGCCAGCAGCCAGAGCAGGCCGCCGGCGGGGACGGACACGAATAGCGGCTTCGCCGCAATCACGGCAAGCCAGCCCATCAGAACATAGACCGTGGTGGACAAAAATTGAAAATGCTCCACGAAGCGCAATTTGAAGATAATTCCAGCCATCGCGAGGCCCCACACGATCCCAAGCAGCGACCAGCTCCAGCCACCGCGCAAATTGACGAGCAAGAACGGGGTGTAGGTTCCGGCGATGAGCAGGTAAACGGCGCAGTGATCGAAGATCCTGAGGGCGCGCTTGCGGCGCGGCGAGGGAATGCCGTGGTAGAGGGTGGAGGCCACATAGACGCAGACGAGGGTAGCGCCGTAGATGGCGCAACTGATGATCTGCCGGGGTCCGCCGCGCAATGCCGCCAGGACCAGCAAGACGATGAAGCCGGCGATACTGAGCGCCAGACCGATGCCGTGGGTGATGGTGTTGGCCAGCTCTTCGGCGGAAATGCGATGTGTGAAGGCTCGCGACATAGGTGATGGTCGAACTACCATTGTTCGCTCTTGAAAGCGTGTGCGCAAGCGGTATTCGCGGGTTTGCGAGCGTCGTAGTGATAGCCCGAATTTCTCCCCAGACGAGAGGGGTAAGAATGGAGCGGAATTAACGCAGAGAACGCCCCCACAGGGCCGGGGCAGGCGCCGGGGACGGAGAAAGAGAGAGCCCTGCCGACAGGAGCCGGAATCTTTGAGCGACTCCGAGCTGGCCAGAAGCGCCAGGTCTCCGCTGGGGATGACAATTTCTGGAGGCGGCGCGGAGGGGAATTTTGAACATAAGAAGAAAGAGCCGGCTAGAAGCCGACGCTACACATTGATCGATGGGGATCGTTGATCAGAAGAGCAAGGGTGTCAAGCGCGGGAGAAAGCAGAAAGTGGAAGGCGGAAAAAGGATAGGAGAAAAAATCTAACGCAGAGACGCCCCGACCAGGCCGGGGTAAACGCCGTACGCTGAGGAAACGCGCAGGCAAACAAGAAATGCAGCGCGGCGGCAAAGGAAAGCGCGGCGCGGACAGCGGAAGTCAAAAGCGGGTGATGGAAGGAGAGAACTTGATATAGACCGCGCCGTACTTGAAGAGGGCGCCGCTGGGGAGTTGTTGCACACGCTTGATCTGCGCGGAGACAAAAATGGCGGTCCATCCGGGAGAGTAGGGGACAGCGGCTTCGATGATGGCCTCTGCACAGTAGCGCTTGAGGCTTCGAAAGGAAAAGCCGCCCTTGGAAATGTCGTCGCATTCCACGATTTCTTCCCCGGTATCGGGATGGCGAATGCAGGCGGTGAAAGAGACACTGGTGCGGAGGTGTTGGCGGCGGTTTTCCCTGCGGGTGGAGGGGGCAGGCGGGGGAGCGGAAACGTGCGGTGGCTCGAGCAACTCGATGGCTGCGACGGTGGCGGGAGCGGGCGGGGCGGTGGTGTAAAAGGTTTCGGGGCCGAGTAATTCGAGGGTGGCGGTGGTAGTCGCGGTGGCGACACGGGATGGCTCCATGGAGAGATCGCCGGTGGCCTGGAGAACCGGGCGGGCCGGGAGCGTCGCCGATGGCGAGAGGAGGGAAGCGCCAGGCCGAGCGTGGGTCCAATTTGTGGTGACGCCGCAGTTTTTGCAGGGCCGCAAGATGCTTTCGTTGACGGCGTAGACGTCGGTTTCGATGTCGCTCTGCTGCACGAGCTCGCGGGCGTGGCAGATGCTGCACTCGAAAGCGGTGGCTTCGAGTGCGGCGGGATTTTGCACGGGCGAGGCGGGGGAAAACTCGATACGCCAGAAGTCGAGAGCGGGATCGCAGAAGGCGACGCCGTAGATGCAACCGTCGGGCCGTTCGCCCATAGGGCCGACGAGACGAATCTCGGCTTCGCGGGTGTCGCCAGCGAGGCGAAGAGTGAGAATTTCTTCGGGAGCGATTTTGTAACGCGAGAGAATGCCGGCGCCGTGGCGGCTGAGCAAGACGGTCTTGGTTTCTTCGGAAAAGACCCTTCCGCCGACGTCGGTACCGACGAGGAGAATAGAGATTTCCTTTGGGATACGCCCGCTTCGCCGAACGCCAGCCATAGTTCTCCGCCCGCTTGGACCGCCAAGGGAGGTATCGGCAGAGTGGGGCAAAACTTTACGGAAGAGGCGCCAGGCTGTACAGAAGGAGAGCACCGCGGCGAACGGTACGAAAGTACTTCACGAAAAGTACGAGAAGAGGCGCGGGAAGTACTGTGCGAAATGAACCTTGCGGGCTATCGACGGAAGGCGGGGCGGGGAGCAGGATGGCAGGTGTAGTCGGGAGTTGGTTGCGGATTCCGGAGTAATAAATGGCAGTTGCCTGTTTGCTCCTGTGTGCCGTACTGCTGCTCGCGAGCGCAGCAGAACGACCGGAAGAAGATAACTAGCTTCGGATTACGGTTCCCTCCATCCCCCACGCCCGAGCGGCCGCTGCCCCCAGCGGCCGCTCACTTTTTTGGGGCGGTCTGTTTGATGAAATACTCAGCCAGCAGATCGTAATGGCCGGTTAGAAACGCGAAGAGGGCGGGCTTGCGCCCACCCTCTTCGTTCTAAAGCACTTCGGCGACACACTTCCAAGAGAAACAGGCAAAGAATGAAAAAGGGGGCTGGTGCAAGCCCCCTTTGCTAATTGACGCCCCAAAGCCGGAGACCAAGTCGAGGTTCGGCTCCGGCCACCCCGGGAAGCCAATCTTGTATGTTGTGCTAGAGGAGAGCAAACGAGGTGCCAGCGGAGCAGTGAACTGTAGAAGTTTCGCATCATGCTGATTGTAAACGACTTACTGTGCTATGGGAATGTGTCGTGCGGGGAGCGAGGCGAGGTTCGCTACAGAATTCCACAGAGTTCCGGGGTGAGGCTCCATTCTTTGGGAGAACTAGTCTCGCTCATTTGGAAATACAACTGGAAACACAACCTACGCGAGGTCATGCTGCGGACACGGCGCTCACCTAAAACGAAAATGGGCGGCACGGTCGCACCAAACATTGTGTACTTGCGGCGTTTCGGGGCGGATGCACTCGGGGGACGGCGGGCAACCGTAGCAAGAAGCCGACCGTACGAGGTGGGCGATGGTTGCTGATCAAGAAGCTAGCGAGGGGTGGGGGTGGAGGCGGAGGCGGTGATGAGCTGGGGCGGGCGGAGAGAAAAATCCAGTTTACATATTCCCATATGGGCATGTAATGTAAAAACATGGCGAGGGCGGCTACTACTTCGGATGCATTCAATGCGGTGGCGGAGCCGCGGCGGCGGGAGATATTGAACTATCTGGCTCTGCAGGAGCGCCCTGTGGGAGACATCGTGGCAATGCTCAAATTGGAGCAGCCGTCGGTGTCGAAGCACTTGCGTGTGCTGCGGGATGTCGGCCTGGTCCGCGTGCGGCGCGACGGACGCCAGATGCTCTATCGAATCAACGCGGAGGCCATCCGTCCGCTGCACGAGTGGACAAGCACATTCGAACGCTTCTGGCGGCATCAATTGCAACGCGTCAAGGAACGTGCCGAGGAAAAGATGAAGAAGGTTTAATCGCTCTGTACTTCAAGGAGGAAAGATGAATTCGGCAACATCAACGATAGAAAATCTAACGCTGACCGTTACTCAGGAAATTCATGTGCGTGCCTCGCTGGAGGCGACATTCGCGGCGCTGCTGGAACAGTTGGGGCCACAGAACGAAGTGAGGGACGGCCAGCCCATGCCGATGAAGTTTGAGCCGTGGCCCGGCGGGCGGTGGTATCGCGATTTGGGAGACGGCAACGGTCATTTTTGGGGACATGTGCAGGCCATTAAGCGGCCGACGCTGCTGGAAATCACCGGGCCGTTGTTCATGTCGTATCCGGTTGTTTCGAATGTGCAGTACCGGCTTAGCGAGATGGACGGTGGAACGCTGATCAAGTTTCAGCACACTGCGTTGGGATTGATTCAAGACGACCACAGAGAAGGTGTGGGCAAAGGCTGGGGGACTATTCATGCGCGGGTGAAGGCGCGGGCTGAAAGCCGCCGCGTGCAGTGAGAGTCATTGAAGACTGAGCGACGGCACTCGCCGGGAAAAAGTTTCGCGCAAAGAACCGCGCGGAGAAACCGTTCCAGAGTACAAATCAAGAGGAGGAAACATGGGAGAAGTAACTCACGAGCAGGTCAACTTGTTGTTGCGTTTGTACGATGCGCGCCGGGAGCCCCGGTTGCGCGAAGCGCGCGATTGGTTCGCGGCTAATTTTCACGTGAAGAACCTTGAGGACGTGATGCGTGTGTGTCCTCCGGGGAGCCGGGAAAACGCATACTTGCGCATGGTGGCAGGTTATTGGGAAATGGTGGCGAGCATCGTAAACCGCGGACTGATCGATGAAGATTTTTTCTTCGAAAATACCGGCGAGCCTTGGGGTGTCTGGGAGCAAATGAAGCCGCTTGTCGGTGAGTGGCGCGCGATGTTTAGCAACCCGAAATTCCTGGGCAACCTGGAAGAACAGGTCAAGCGGCTGGAAACCTGGAGGGAGAAGCAGAATCCAGGGTCAAACGAAGCCATGCGCAAATGGTACGCGCAGATGTCACAGGCGGCGCAATCAGCGAAGGCGCAGGCCGCGGGGAGTTAGGACGGCGTCCCGAAGGGTCAGTTTGGAAGCTGGGACGACGCTGGTGGTACATCTTGGAGTGCGGAGCTTGCGTGCGTGTTGAGTCAAACGGCCGTGAAGCATGAGCTGGCGGTTTGACGGATTCGTGCCGCAGAGACGCGGCGGCAAGCCGCCGCACTCCAAGTCTACTTTTTTATGTCAGATATTTCTGCGGCGAGACGCCAGGTTTTACTCGTTCAATGAGTAGATGACATCGACCGTGGTATCGATTTCAACTGGTTCCCCTTTCACACGTGCTGGGTGGTATTCCCACTGGCGCACAGCGTCCGCCGCGGCCTTGGCGAGGACGGGGATCCTTGAAACGACTTCTAAACACAGCGTCGTAAGTAATTGCGCATACGAAGAAGCCGGAAGCCAAAAAAACAGGGCTTGCTCTCGAACGATCCGCATATTGTTGTGACGCCATGTTTAATTGCTGCACTTTGCCCTCGGTAGAGATGACAATGTGAAAGCGGACCTTATCCTGGAATCCCTTGTTTACGCGCTTCACGGGGATAATCGGGCGGAACGGTATGTTTGAGCAGGGATTTAGAAACATCGGGATCCATCTTGATGCGCTTGACCTGCGGGTGCGGGGCTTCGGCGCCGGGTGTTGTGGGTTTAGGAGGATCTTGTGTCTGGGCCGGCACGGCCCACGAAACCCATAGAAGTAGGGCAAGAATCAGGTCGCAAATCACGAAACACCTGCCTGCAGGGGGAGTCTATCGCTTCTTCCCATGGAAATTCAAACAGCCAAACAAATTGATTTTAGCAGTGGAAATAGGAATTAGGCGCCGATGGAGGAGCGGAGGGCGTTGGCCAGGGATTGGGAGAAGCGCTGGACGTCGGCGTGGTGTTCGGCTTCGACCATGACGCGGGCGAGGGGTTCGGTGCCGGAATAGCGGAGGACGACGCGGCCGTTTTCGCCAAGAACGGAGTGGGCTTCGGCGAGGGCGCGGGAAACCTCGGGGAGGGATTCGAGCGGAGGCTTGGAACGGACTTTGACGTTGAGGATGATTTGCGGGTAGTCCTTGAGGCCTTCGATGAGGGATTCGATTTTGCCGCGCATGGAAACGAGAGATGCGATCTTGATGGCGGTGAGCAGGCCGTCGCCGGCGGGGGAATCGTCGAGAAAAATGATGTGGCCGGATTGCTCGCCGCCGAGAACGTTGCCGCTGCGAAGCATCTCTTCGAGGACGTAGCGGTCGCCGACATTGGTGCGGGCGAGGGTGATATTTTCGCGGGCGAGGACGCGTTCGAGGCCAAGATTGGACATGGAAGTGGCGACGACGCGGTTGCCGTGGAGCTTGTTCTGCGATTTGAGAAAGCGGGCAGCGGCGAGGAGAACACCATCGCCGTTGACGATGCGGCCGGTTTCGCAGACGAAGAGGGCGCGGTCGGCGTCACCATCGAAGGCCACTCCCAGTTGGGCTTTTTCTTCGACGATGCGGCGTTGCAAGCCTTCGAGATGGAGCGAGCCGCAGTCCGCGTTGATGTTGCGGCCGTCGGGCGAGACACCCATAGCGATCACGTCCGCGCCCAGGGAGCGGAAGAGTTCGGGGCCGAGCTGGAAAGCGGCGCCATTGGCACAATCGAGGACGATGCGGAAACCGGTGAGCTTGGCGCCGGGAATGAAACGCTCTTGGAGAAAGGCTAGATATTGGGCGTGCAAGGAATCGTCAGCGGCGAGCCGGGGAAGATGTTGAGGCAGGGGGTCGCCGCGGTGTTTGAAAATGCCGACTTCGAGGGCTTCTTCGACGGAATCGGGAAATTTCATGCCGGCGTGGGAGAAAAGCTTTACGCCGTTGTCATGGAAGGGATTGTGGGAAGCGGAGATGACCACGCCAGCTTCAAAGTCGTTCTGGCGAACGAGGCAGGCGACGCCGGGAGTGGTGAGGACGCCGGCGAAAGCAACGGAGGCACCGGCCTGAGCGAGACCAGCGGCCAGGATGGAGGCGATGTGCTGGCCGGACTCGCGGGTGTCCATGCCGATGAGGACGCGGGCAACGCGGTGTTCGCGGAGTAGATAGGCGCCGAGAGAACGCCCCGTGGCGCAAAGAGTAGGGTCGTCGAGCGGCGGGGCGCCGGGGACGCCGCGGATACCGTCAGTGCCGAAGAGTTCTTTAGCCATGGAGGAGGATGGTCAACGCGAGCTTGAGCGCCGCCAGTTGAACGGCCTGGAAGAAGTTTAGCACACGGTGGAATTGGGGTTTTCAGTTGGTAACGGATGTTGCCAAGGAGAACGCGGGATGCGAGAACGGCGGCTGGCTGTTGAATTGCTTATATCCAGGGAAGGAACAAATTTGGCCGTGAAACGAAGATCAGCGGACGAGCAAGGGCTTGCGCGAGTGTGATAACGTGATGGAATCGGAGCAGATTGTGCAGGGAAGCGATAGACCAGCGGTGGTGCGCGTCTCGGGATCGACGTTCAGCCTGAAGATACTGGCGGCGGCGATTATCCTGCTGTTTTTCTATTACGCCCAGGGCGTGGTGATTACGCTGCTGCTCTCGATTCTATTGGCCTACTTTCTGGATCCCGCGGTGGAACTGCTGGAGAAGATGAAAATGCCGCGCTCGATTGGCGCGCTGGTGATGGTGCTGGCGATGGTGGCGGTGCTTGCGGCGGTGGGCTACAGCCTGGGGACGCGGACTGCGGACTTTGCAGACAACTGGCCGAAGTACAGCAGCGTGCTGAGGCAAGCGGCAGGAGTGGTGGAAGGGAAGATCAATAGGATCGAGGGGCAAGTTTCGCAAATTTCACCGAATCAGGGCGCTGCGGCCCCTGCGAGAACGGCACTTGAGCCGGGGATGGTACACACGCTGCTGCTGCGCGGAATGGGTTCGCTGTACGCTTTGTTTCTGGAAATTACGTTCGTGCCGTTTCTGGTATTTTTCATGCTGGCGGGAAAGCGGCAGGTGTGGCATGGAACGCTGGAGTTGTTTCCGGTATCGCGGCGGACGCAGGTGAAGGAGACGCTGGAAGATCTGCGTGACGTGCTGCGCAACTACTTAGCGGGGATGACGTTGCTGACGCTGATGGTCATCGCGGCCAGCAGCGGGTTTTTCTGGATGATGGGACTGGAGTATCCCATCCTGGCGGGAATCGCGTCCGGGCTGCTGAACATGGTGCCGTATATCGGAGCGGTACTGGCGTGGCTTCCGCCGTTTCTGATCGCGCTGGCGAAGTTCAAAACCGTAGGTCCTTTCGTGATGCTCGCCGGGGGACTGATGGGGATTCACGTGCTCGCGCTGAACCTGGTGGCTCCGCAACTGGTGGGGCGGCGGGTGAGGTTGAATGCCGTGTCCATAACGATTTCACTGCTTTTCTGGGGTTGGGTGTGGGGCGGAATGGGGCTGCTGCTGGCGATTCCGATCACCGCAGCGCTGCGGGTGATCTGCGACCACACGGAATCATGGCGACCGATCGGGCGCTGGCTGAGCGCGTGAAATGGTATTTGTGCGGGTGAGCTTCAGAGCTGCGGCTTAAATGGCGAAGGCGAGGCCGGAGTGACCGGCTCTCCTTTCGCGACTCCGAGAGTTTTGATGTAGGTAACCAACTGCCAGCGCTGCGGCTCGGGCAGCTTGGACCAAACGGGCATACCGCGACGCACCACACCGTTCGTCAGAATCCAGAAGATCGCGCCTGGCGGAGCAGTCTGCACTTCTTCAGCGCGAAGGCTGGGAGCTTTTTTCCCGCCTTCGGCGGATTCGCCATGACACTCCGCGCAGTGGTCCGCGAAGAGATATTTCCCGGCAGACACGGCGTCAGGGTCAGTTTCCAATGGATTGCGTTTGGCGCGGACTTTCTCCGGCGCTTTGGCGAGTTCGGCATAGACCTGTGCATCTTTCTGATACTTGGACGCGGGCGGATTTGCCTGCTGCGCGTAAGTCAAAGATACGAGGAGAAGTACGGCGGCCAGGATGAGAAGTACGGCGGCCAGGATGAGAGCTACGGCGTAGCCCTTCACCGGTGGCCTCCGAAAAGGCGGCTGACCATCGAGCCGAAGCCAGTAATCTCCCGTGCGATGCCCCAGCGGAGCAGGAACCGATGACTATTGTCGTTCAAGCCGAAGCCGGGAGAAAGGCGCAGGGTCCATCCGGAGGGAAGATTCCAGGCAATGGCAGGCGCGAGATAGTGGGAAGTTTCGCGCAGGCCGAAGTGGTGGCGGTCTCCGAGGCCACCATACATTTCGGCACCGGCGCTGAAGTTCTGGGGGCAGAAGGTGCAGCGAAGGGCGGCGGCTTTCAAGGTGAGGGGGCGGCTGACGCCAAGGGCATAGCCGAATTCCCAGGGCGAGTTTGCGAGATTTTTGGCCGCGAGGGTGTTCTCGGTAAAGTTCCAACCTCTGAAAGTGCTTGATAGGATGAGCTTTAGCTCAATTTCATCGATATGCTCCTTGCGGGCCTCGGCATTGGGCGTGAGGAAGTCTGACTGGACGTCATGGCCTTCCACCTCCTTGAGGATCTTATCCGCGCCACTTTTATGCTCGTATTCGACGTAGAGAACTGGATTGATCAGGTGCTCTTGCTTGAGAAGCCGGACACGGTTTTCCCAGCGGACGCCGGTGAAGATGGTGCTATCGCCAAAGGTGGTCTGGCCGTCGAGGTAAAGCGTAGTGGTCCACCAGGCGGTGGCACCGTATTCGAGCTCGATCCAAAAGGCGTGGAAGTCGTTGCCGCGGCGTTGGGTGCCAAAGGTGGAGAAATATTCGATTTCGAGGTTGCCGGGTTCTTCCAGGTAGTGATCGTAGGCGACAATATAGGGGCGCTCTTGGGCGTGCATGGTAGAGGGCCAGAGGAAAGTAAGAGCGAAAAGTAGAAAAAGTGCCGAGAGCGAGGAACGAAAGAAGACCGTCACGGTTTCTCCTTGCAAATGATTTGCAACAGAAAGCAGACTAACTTAGTCCGGATTCAATTGCAAATGGTTTACAACTAGGAATGGCCGGATTTCTTGAGCGATGCCCTACGGGAAGCCGCAACGATAGGCATGTTGACGGATTCGTCTACTATGGCAGTAAACCGCATTGCGTTAGATGGGAGAGATGCTAATCTGCGCTTGGTAATGCTGTGGCAGTTTGACAGCTCTAAAGCACCTGCAGGCTCGACCCTCTCGCCCGCCGGAAACCAATAGCAGTTCCGTGAACGCCTTCCCGTTCCGAACCATTGCAAGGACGCCATGCTGCAGACACCGCGGCCCGAGCACTTACTGGCCGCCCTATTGGAATCGGCCGAGGACGCGATCCTTAGCTTCACGCTCGACGGCACCATTCAAAACTGGAGCCGGGGCGCGGAGCGCCTCTACGGGTACACCGCCGAAGAGATCCTCGGACAACCCCTGGCGCGTCTGCTGCCGCTTTACGCGGTTCCGGCGTTGGAAGCGCTGCTGGGCTCGGTGCAGCTTGCGGAATTCCCTTGCTGCGCGACGTCGGAGCGATTGCACAAGAGCGGCGGAAAGCTGCGCGTGGCGCTGAAGCGCACGCTGCTGCGCAATGGTGCGGGAGCGATTGCGGGAATTCTGGAGAGTGGAAAGGCGATGCGCCGGATCGCTGGCGACACGCTGGAGGATACGCAACTCCGGCTGCTGATCGGACAGTTGCCGGTGATGCTGTGGACGACGGACCAAAATCTGCGGATCACCTCGAACTGGGGTGCGGGGTTGAAGCAGCACGGGATGCGGCGGAAGGAACTGGCCGGAAAAACGGTGTTCGAATTTCTGCAATGCGCGGACCGGCATGCGACGCCGATTGCGCAGCACTACGAGGCGCTCCGCGGAACGCCTGCGCACTGCGAATATGAACGGAAGAAACGCGTACTGGCAATTTATGTGGAGCCGCTGCGGTCGGGTTCGAGAGAGATTCTCGGGTGCATCGGTATGGCGCAAGACATCACAGAGAGAAAAAAGAGCGAGGAACAGATTCTGTACCAGGCCACGCACGATGGGCTGACCGGGCTGGCGAATTACCGGAGGTTCATCGACACGCTGGAGCGCGAGGTACAGCGCGCGGAACGCAGCCACCATTCGTTCACGATCTTGTTGCTGGACATGGATGAGCTGAAACGGATCAACGACCGGCTGGGGCATTTGGCGGGAAACCGGGTGTTGAAGAGGCTGGCAGCGTTGCTGAAAGAACAGTGCCGTTCGACGGATCTGGCGGCGCGTTACGGGGGCGATGAATTTGCGGTGGTGCTTATCGATTCCGACCGGGGCATGGCGGAGCAGGTGGCGGGGCGCATCGAGAGCGGCCTGGAGAACGAGAGGGAAGATCCACAACTGAGCGTGAGCATCGGAATCGGCGTGTATCCGGAGGACGGGCGAAGCTCGCAAGAACTGCTGGAGGCCGCGGACCAGCGGCTCTACGCGGGGAAAAAAGCGGCACGCAGCCGAAGTATGACGGCGGGCTAGGGCGAGGCCTCCAAGAACAAATCCAGAGAGAAATCGGGGAGCATTGACACGCGTGTGGGTGCGCGCAATGCTTACGGAGTTTTCCTTTCTTAAATCCACGACCACGGGGCGGTGAGGAAGAGGTGAGCAGGAAAATAAAGGGAAGGCTGCGACCGCGTGGCGTGAGACTACAACTCCCGGAGAGCCCGCACGATGGTTGGGAGGTCCGGGGCGTCCTGGAAGAGGCGGATGGCGGCGAAGCCGGAGGCGCCGGCATCGAAACACGTGGCGGCATTTTGCAGGGTGATGCCGCCAATGGCGAGGACGGGCACGGAGACGGCGCGGCAGATTTCGGCGAGGCGTTCAAGGCCTTGAGGTGCGCCGTAGGCGGCTTTTGAGGGCGTGGCGAATACTGGACCGAAGTAGATGTAGTCCGCTCCAACATTGGCGGCGGATATTGCTGCTTGCAGAGAGTGGCAAGAGACGCCGACGAGAAAATCCTTCGGGAGCGAGTGCGCGGCGGATGAGTCCAGGATAAGGCGCTTTGCTTCTTCGACAGGCAGAGAGTCTTCGCGGAGATGGACGCCGCCGGCGCGTTCGGCGAGGGCCACATCGAGACGATCGTTTACCAGGATGCGCGGCGGATGCGCATGGCCGCTGGAGGATTGTTGAACGAGTAGCAGGGCTTCGCGCGTGAGCGCCGCGCACGCTCTGGCCGAGAGGTTTTTTTCGCGGAGCTGAATCCAATCCACGCCGGCGTGTGCCGCGGCTTCGATGGTTCGAAGCAGCGGTTCGTGGGAAGCCAGAAGGGATGGGGGCGGCGTGTGAAACGGAGACCGCGAAGCGACTAACTGAGGGCGTGCCCGCGAAGCGGTCAACTGAGAGTGTGCCCGCGAAGCGGTCAACGTCCGCAGGTCCGTGACGTAACAGAGGATCGGGCGGCCGCGCGGATTACTGCGGGGGGACATGCGCGGCGCCCGGACGGGATGCGATGAGCCCGAAAGCGAGAAAAATATCAAGGACACCGAGGCCGCTGACAAGACCGCGGAACGAGGGGTGGAGAAGGACGGGGATGAGCGAGGGAAAGTGGGTCAGAAAATAGTTCTGTTCCCAGAAGACCGACCACGGGAGATAGAGCAGCAGCACGCCAAGCTCGAAACACAAGACCACCAGCATCGCACGAAGAATCCGGTTCATGGATAGAAGGAAACCCGCCCCGTCGGGAAATACCTGGCGTCAGCGGATGGGTTTCTGGAGAGCGGCAATACGTTCTCCCACGTCGCGATAATCGATGTTCATCGCGTAGACCTGAGAAAAACTCTTGAGCGCCGCTTCCAGCTCGCCCGCCGATTCCTGAGCCACGCCTAAATCATACCGCAAGGCGAGGATACTTTCCGGATCCAAGTTGGAGGTCTGAAGAGCGCGCTCGTACCAGATGGCGGCGATGGAGGGCTGGCCCTTTTCCATGAAGGCGAGGCCGAGGAGTGTGCAGCACTGCATGGAGTAGCGGAATGGGCGGCCGGCCTGGCTGGCTTTGGCGACTTTCTGAAATTCGCTGATGGCCTCTTCGAGGAGGCCCATTTCACGAAAGGCGATGCCGAGATTGTAATGGGTCTCGAGGTCTTCATCCTCGACGCCCATCTCGCCAAGCTCGGCGCGAAATTCGTCGAAGACTTCCTGGAGCGGGCCGGCCTCGCCGAGTGCGGCGGGATTTTGCTCCGTCTGGGGCGCGGCGATAGACGGGGCTTCGGAAAAAGAGGGGGTAAGTTTGTCGATGCCGAGCTGGTCAATCTCGTTGGCCAGGTCGGAGAGAAATTTATCGGAAGCGAATCCGCCGGCTGCCGGTGGCGCGGGAGCGGCATTTTGAGCGACAGGTTCAGGCTCGGCTTCCAGAGAAACGACGGGATGCTCGGGCGGCTTCTGGTCGTAGGCCGGGACGAGCGGTTCCGCATCCAGGACTAGTTCGTAGTCCTGATCGAGTTCGAATTCGGGTTTGGCTGCTGGCGGTTCCTCGTGGGGAATCTCGATGGACGGAAGCTCCGGTTCGCTTGCGAGGGCTTCCAGAACGGGCGGCTCTTCATGGGGCACGGGCTGGGGCAGCTCTGTGCTGATTTCGGGAGCGATTGCCGAAGCGCGTTCGGCTGCGTCGAGCGCTGGGAGCTCGGCGGAAATTTCCGCGAATGGATGGGGTTCTTCTTGCGGAACGGGAGTTTCGACCGGGACGGCGAACTCGGCGAACGCAGGCACATCTTCGGGAGGAACGATGGCCGAAGGCAAAGAAGCCCGCACTTCCGGGCTGGCAAATTCCTCGGCGGCGACGGGCTGCGCTTCCACTTCGAAAGCAGGCTCTGGCACGTGCCGGAGCGTGGGAGCTTTATCGGCCATAGGCGCGGCAGTGGGGTGTTCCTCAAGCAGAGAGGCCCACTCGTCGGAAAGATCGACCTCGTGGACGGAATCTGGTACGGCAAGCGCGGGCCGCGAGGCGCTGACTTCGACTGTTTCGGGTTTCGCAGTTGCGGCAGGTTCGGCAGAGATTTCGGGAACGGCTGGTGCGGAGGCCACCGGGGCCGCGATCTCCTGAGTGGATTGTGCGAGCGGGGCGGCCAATTCTTCGTCGGTGAGACCGGCGGCACGCTGGAAGCGGCGGCGCAGTTCGCCGAAACGTTCGGAGCTGCGCTGGTCGCCACGCTCGGTGTGAATCTGCTCGAGCTGCGCGGCGAGTTCGGCGGTGCGGCGATCGTCGCCGGCGCCGAGGACAAAATCGAGAAGTTTTTCGAGCGTTGGTGTGTGATGCGGCGCGCGGCGCAAAATGGCCTCGAGGAGACCGATGGCTTTCTGCGTGAGGCCGTAGCTGGCGAAGAGATCGACATCGGTGAGCGACTGGGCGATGAATTTCCGCGTTTCTTCATCGAGAGGCGCTTCGACCGGAGCAGCGGCGGGCTCGCCGGGAACTTCGGGGTCAAGCTCTTCGAGATGCTGGCGGAGTTTTGGCGCCTGAACCTCGGGCAGTTCCGCCGGACGGTGTTGCAGTTCAACGGCGGGCGCCTGTTCGGGAGCGAGGAGTCCCATTTTGCGGAGGAGATCATTGAGTTTGCGTTTGGCGGAATCGCTCTCGGGTTCGCGATCGACAAGCTGCTCGAAAACCATCTTTGCGCGGTCAAATTGTTTTGCGGCGACGTAGGCATCGCCGAGTTGCGCGAGGGCGTCGGGCAAGCGGAAAGAATCGCTGGTGCGGCCGTAGGTTTCGACGAGCCACTCGAGAGGCTCAATGCGGCCAGGGAGGCGAGCGGCCAGTTCGTTCAGGAGGCGGCCAACGAGCTCATGCTCGCCTGCGTCGATCATGGGGACGCGGGTGCGGGCCAGCATGGCCATGGCTTTTTCGCCCTGTCCGGATTCGAGGAGGGCTTCGGAAACTTTCTGCGTGGGGCCGTAATTTTTCGGGTCGGCATCGAAAACGCGCAGAGCCAGATCGCTGGCCTGATCCCAGTTGACGTTTTTTAGATAGAGATCGAGAAGCAGTTCGGTCTGTTCGCCGCCCTTTTCGAGATCGGGAACCTGCTCGAGGAGCTGCGCGGCTTCCTTGAGATTGCCTTGAGAAGAGTAGGAGCGCGCTTTGACGATGACCGCGGACAAATTGTGGGGCTCGAGCTTGAGAGCCTTATCGGCAAGCTTTTCGCATTCGGCTTGATCGCCGCGGGCAAGCGCGCGCTGGGCGGCGGAAACATAGGTTTCAATGGCCTCCTTGGAGTGCCCCATGGCCTGGTAGAGATCGGCGAGCCTAACCTGGATGCGGAGGTTGTCGGGTTCGGCGAGCAGAAGTTTTTTCAGGAGGCCGATGGCTTCGGGCTGGCGATTGTTCTTCAGGTGAATTTCGGCCAACTGAAGGAAAAGCGGCCGGGCTTCGCTCATCACGCCTTGCTGAACGTAGAGGTCGGCAAGCTTTTCGAGGGGACGGATTTCTTCGGGAGCGAGCTTGGCGATGCGCTTGTAAACGGCGATGGCCTTGGTGAGGAAGCCGTCACCGACGAAGATCTGGGCGAGGCGTTCGAAATAATCGATGGCCTGGAAAGTTTCACCCTGGCGGATGTAGAGTTCGCCGATGGTCATGAGAGTGACCTGATCGCGGGGCTCGAATTTCAAAATTTGCTGGTATTCAGCAATAGCTTGAGCAACCTTGCCCTGGTTCAGCAGCTTTTGTGCGGTTTCGACGAATTTGCTCTTGTTATAAGCCATGCGCGAACAGGGACAAGCTGGAGCTGCGACCGTAAAACGGTCGTCTAAAAATAAGACCGCCAAAAATCAGCAACAAGTGAGACCGCGAAGCGATCAACTCAGTGCGTGCCCGCATAGCGGTCAACTGAATGCGCGCCTGCAAAGCGGTCAACTCTCCCCAGAAGCTTGTCCGAGACGTTCTCCTCGGTTGTAGCGGTGGCAAGACGGGCCGCAACGCCACTTCCGTACGCTAACAGGCGGGAAAAAGACAAGTCAACGAACGCGGAACTCCTTGTGAGCAGGCAGTTATCCCCGTTCCAACCAGGAAACTTGACGGCGAAGACCAGGCGAAGCGCGGATGCGGCAAAAATCGAGATCAAATCAGTTGGCAGGGTTCACGCAGGGGCTTAGGCCGGGAGCATCACCGCTTGCCGGGACGTTCGATGGCGCGGGCCTTCCGTAGCGAGACCAGACCTCGGAAGAGAGGTGCAGCAGGATTTCGGAAGCAGCAACGGCGGCTCCGCAGGAATTCCAATGCCCGTCGTCGGGGTAATAAAGATAGACGTTCTTTCGGAAAAGCAGCGGGGCTTCTTGCTCGTAACGCGGGAGCAGGGGAACCACGGAAACTCCTTTGGATTGCAGGGCCTCGGTGAAGGCATCGTGGACCGCACGGGAAGGCGATGCGTTTTGGGCAGGGACGAAAAATGGCGCGTAGATGGCGGGGCGGTTGGGAACGAGGAGCACGAGGAAATCGAGCCCGTCCTTTTGGAGCTCCGCGGAATACCACGCGAAGTAAGATGCCCACTCGGAGGCGGCTTTGCCGGGATCGGCGGGTGACTTGAATTCATAGGGAAGAAAGACCATGGGGAGGCCATTGCTTAGTTTTGCTTGAACAACAAACGCGGAAAAGGAGTTGGGAAGAAAAACGCCGTTCTGAAGATTCTTTTCTATCTTGACCGACAAACCCTGCAAGGGCGATGCGTGGAACTCATTGCTAGGCGTGCGCAAGCGGTCGCCCCAATTCGTTCCTAGAAGGCGCAGAAAGGTTGTTTGTCCCCAACCGTGGCCGCCGTCGGGAGTGGCGGAGGGAGGACGGTCCAGGGCATGCGATTCGAGGAATTCGTAAATGACGAACCCGTGGTGAAGACCAATGCGCTGGGCAACGGATTGCAGGCTGCGGAGGCGAAGAGGCTGAGGCCCGCCGGCATTGTAAAAGTAGAACCCGGAGAGCCGCGTGAGTTGGGCCGTGAGGGTCTGGTCCTCAGGAAGTTCGCTGCCAACGGCGAAGGAATCGCCGATGAGGATGCCGACAGGATTCGGCTGCGAAAGCGCCGGGGGATTGTGGAAACCATAAGCGTCGGTGGTGAAATCGGCAGGATGATAGTGACGGAGAGCGGGAAGATTGCCGATGGAGGCCGCTCCGCCATAGGAATTGTCCCAGTGATAGTGCTTGTTCGGCGCGAACGGTCCCGGGGCATTGGGGTAACGGCGGAGGGCCGCCTCCCAAGCACGGAACGTGAGCGTATCCAGCGGAACGAAGCGAAAAACGAGATCCAGCACCAGACAAAGCAGCATCAGGCGGGGAAGCAGGTATCCCAGCGTCCAGTGGCTTCGTTTGTTTGTGGATACGCTGGCCATTTTTCTCCGTCGGCCGCCGAGTACTCAAAATTGAAAATAGAGAAAAGGCGAGGGGTGCCCGCCGGCAATGGCGATGAGCGCCGCGGCGTAGCCCAAACCAATTGCGGCCACGGTCCAGGGCTTCCATTCGTGCTTGATTTCGAATGTGTTCGGCGCAAAGTGCGCGACCGGCGCCGCGATGAGGAGTGCCAGGAGCAGTCCCGCCAAGCCGGGCACGGCAATTCCGGCGGACCAGACGAACATGTGTCCAAGAACCGCGGCGGCCACACCGAAATTGTCCGCGCGAAAGAAGACCCAGCCGATGACCACGAGAAAAAACGTAATTGCGCGCTGGATGGCGTTCGGTAAGCGGTCCCATTGCTGGCCGAACAAACGATAGAGGCATAGCAGTGCGCCGTGATAGCCGCCCCAAAAGACGAACGTCCAGTTGGCGCCGTGCCACAAGCCGCCCAGCAGCATGGTAATGAGCAGATTGCGATAGACCAGCCACGGCGCGGCGACACGGCTGCCGCCGAGCGGGATGTAGAGATAGTCTCGGAGACAGGAAGAGAGCGAGATATGCCAGCGGCGCCAGAAATCGGAGATGTTGAGCGCTTTGTAAGGGGAATTGAAATTCCGCGGAAGGCGAATGCCGAAGAGATAGCCGAGGCCCACGGCCATGTCGCTGTAGCCGGAGAAATCGAAATAGATTTGATAGGTGTAGCCCAAGACGCAGAGCCAGGCGGTTGCAGTGGTGAGCTGCGCGGGAGCGCTCCAGAGCGGATTGATGACCGCGGCGATGGTATCGGCGATCAGGACCTTTTTCAGAATGCCGATGGCGAAGAACGACCATCCGCGGTCGAGCCAGCGGGTGCGCTCGGCGTGATCGAGATTTTCGAGATCGGCTTCGATTTGGCGGAAGCGCACGATGGGTCCGGCGACGAGCTGGGAGAAAAGAGAGACGTAGCAGGAGAATTCCCAGAAATTCCGAGTAGGGGTGATCACACCGCGATAGGCATCGACCATGTAGCTGATGGTGTGAAAGGTGTAAAAGGAAATGCCCACGGGAAGAACGATGGAGAGCGCGGGCGGATGGATGGGCATATGAAGCCAGGCGGAAACTTCCGCGAAGCTGGAGAGAGTGAAATTGAAGTATTTGAAGAAACCGAGGAGGAGCAGATCGACGGTGACGGGAATGACGAGAAAGAGCTTGCGGCGGCGCGCGTTGCCGGGGCGCAACATGGCTAGCCCGGCGGCGTAGCTGACGACGGTGGAAAACGCCATGAGCGCGCAAAACTTGTAGTTCCAGGTGCCGTAGAAAATGTAGCTGGCGATGGTCAGCCAAATGTAGCGGTGATTTTTCGAACGCAAGCGCCAAAAGCCGAAATAGACAACGGGAAGAAAAAGGAAGAGGAAAATCAGGCTATTGAAGAGCATCAGGGTCCATCAGGGTAGCGCAGCGTCCGGCAGAAAAGAAGTTTGGATGGCGCCCGCGGCCCAGCAGGCGGAATCGCGCACGGGCGCGAAAGAATAGCGATGAAGCGGGGAAGGACCATGCTTGCGCAAGGCTTCGAGATGATCGGGGGTGGCATAGCCTTTGTGGCGGGCGAGTCCGTATTGCGGATAGACGGCGTCCCATTCCTCCATGCGGGCGTCACGGTGCGTTTTGGCGAGGATGGAGGCGGCGGCGATGGAGACGCTACGCGCATCGCCCTTGATGAGGGATTTCTGCTCGAGGAGGACGTCGAGCTGCATGGCGTCGATGAGCAAATAGTCGGGCTGCGGAACGAGTTGCCGGAACGCCGCGGTCATGGCCTGGCGGCTGGCCTGGTAGATGTTCCAGGCGTCGATGCGCTGGGCATCGACTTCGGCAACGGCCCAGGCGATGGCGTGTTCGCGGATGCGCTCGGCGAGCTGCGTGCGCCGTTCGGCGGGGAGCTTTTTCGAATCATCGAGGCCGACGATGCGGCGCTTGGGATTCAAAATGACCGCAGCCGCCACAACCGGGCCGAACAGAGCGCCGCGGCCGGCTTCGTCGATACCAGCGATGCGTGTCCAGCCGAGTTGCCGCGCCGCACGCTCGAAACGGGAGGAGCAGAGGCGGGTCATGGGTTTGTTGGTGACCGCGAGCCGGTCACCAGGCGCGATTCTAGCACGCGGCGTCAAATCTAAAGCACCGCTTCCCACCGGTGTTCAGCAGAGGACAAACCGTAAGAGGCTGCGGTGAGCGATCGCTTTACTCGTAGCGAAGAGCCACCAATGGATCGACGCGCGTGGCGCGCCG
>JAYVMO010000044.1:0-2641 GCA_043758915.1 Acidobacteriota bacterium
CCTGCTCCAGAATCTCTTCCAAACTATCAGACACCGGGAGGTGCGCAAAGCCTTTGCGTAGTGCTGCTTGCCACGATTGGCAACACCTGACCGTGGCGCCCGGCAGCCGAAGCCTGGAAGGTTGAAGCCTGGACGCTTCTGCCTGGTGGGAAACTCCACTACAATTCGGTTGTGACCATTTTTCCGACTTCAGCTCAACGACAAAAGTTGCGTGCAGGCTTCTTTTTTCTGGCAGGCTCGCTGCTCGTGGCCGGAGTTTGCGCCGGCCAGCAGGCTGGCGGTCAGCAGGGCGCGACCGTGGACACGACCTCGCAGCAAGCGGCGGGGCAGCAGGTGCCGGGGGCGCCGGCTGCTTCGGGGGCGCGGATTTTGCTGCTGCCGCGGAAGATTGTTTCGGGTGAGCGCGCAACGCTGGCGGTTTTGGATGTGAGCGGGAGATTGACGCCGGGCGTGAATGTGGTTTTTACGAACGGGGACAAGGTGACGACGGACACCAGCGGACGGGCGATGTTTGTGGCGCCGCTGAATGCAAGAGCGGTCGCGGCGTCGCTTGAAGGACGGGGTGGGAAATCGAGCAGCATGGTTTTAGATTCTAAGGAGGCGCCGTCCTCGACGCAGGAAATTTTCGCGGTTCCGCGGGCGGCTTCGCTGGCGGATCGCTTTGAAATTCTGGGGCACGGATTTTGCGGAGACGCTGACGCGAATCATGTGAGCATCGCGGGGATGACGGCGCTGGTGCTGGCTTCTTCGCCGGCATACCTGGCGGTTTTGCCGCCGCTGGATTTGCAGCCGGGTCCGGCGAAAGTTCAGGTGAGCTGCGGGCAGCGAGTGTCCGCGGAATTTTCCGTAGTGTTCGTCAGCCTGGAGCTGGCGGCGACTACGGCGACGCTGGCGCCGAAGGAGCATCGCACGCTGACGGTGCGGGTGCGCGGGAGCAGCACGAAGATAAGTTTGGAGGCGCGCAACCTGGCTCCCGAGGTGGCGGAGCTGCAGGGCGGCGCGGTGGCGCGGACGACTTCTTCGGGCGGCGCAGAAAACGTGGCGCACTTTGAATTAATCGGGAAGCAGCGCGGCAGTTTTATAATTTCGATCCGGCTGCTTTCGCCGCCGAGTCCGCCAAAACTTTAGTTCGTTTTTTTCTGAAAATTAATTCGGCAAATTTTTTCGTCAAAACTATTTTCTAAAACTTTTCACAAAACACTTTTTGTCACTCACGTCTACGCCGATTTTTTGGCGGAACTGGGCGGCACAAGCAGCGTGCCTTGGGCGTTCTCCACGAAACCGTGTTTCGGTGGTGGAGTATTTCCGGGCGCGGCGGAGATTGCACCTGGCACTTTCGCAGCAGCTGGGCCAGCGGCTGCGCCGTTTGCGGCGTCATCGGCTAGCACGGGTAAAGCTTCCGTTGCGGTCAGCAAGGTTTCCAGCGTGTTGGAAGCTTTCGCGAAACGCTTGTCGGCCTCCACATAATTCTGTTGGGCGTTCTTCAGGTGGTTGCCGATTTTTTCAAAATATTCGGCGAAGACACCGAGTTGCTTGCGCATGCCGGACAGGTTGCCGGAAAGACGCTTGGCGTTTTCCTCGATCTGCATGCCGCGCAGGCCCATGCTGATGACGCAGAGATGCGCGTACAAAGTGTTGGGAGAAACCGCAACGATATTTTTTGCGCGGCAGTAGGCGTCGATGGCCATGCCCTTGGCGTCCTGGCTCATGAGCATTTCGTAGTACACCGCTTCACTGGGGACAAACATCAGCGCGACGTCCAGGGTGCCTTCGTCGGGAACAATATATTTTTTGGCGATGGAATCGGCGTGGCCCTTTACGGCGGAGACGAAAGATTTGCGGGCTTCCTCGCCGTCGGTGGCGAGGCGGCGGTAAGCGTCGAGAGGAAATTTGGAGTCGATGGCCATTTTCTTTTTGTCGCGCAGGTGGATGATGGCGTCGACGGCTTCACCGCTGCGGAAGCGGTGCTGCATTTCGTATTGCGACTTGGGCAGGCTATCTTCCAGCAGGCGTTCCAGGGTAACTTCGCCGAAGGAGCCGCGGGACTTGGTGCCGCCCAAGATGCTTTCGATGGTTTGGGTGGCCTGCTGCATCTGCTGACCAGCGGTGGTGACTTCGCTCAATTGCTTCTGCATCTGGCCGATCTGCTCGCGAGTGTTTTTCAGTTCGGTGGCCATGGCGGTCTGGGCCTGGGAAGTGATGGTGCTGGAATCGCGGGCGCCTTCCTGCAGGGCTTTGCTGACGCTTTCCAGACGGATGGCTACGGTGTCCGCAATGGTTTCCATCTTGGTGGCGGATTGGGTGTGCGCGGTGGAAAGGCCGAGGAGGTCGCGACGCAGTTCGTTCAATTGCGATTCGAGAAGCTGATTCTTTTTCTGGTTAGGGCCGATTTGAAGAACGACCCAGACCACTAGTCCGATCAAAAGCAGCGCGGAGAGCGCGGCAAGGATGCCCATCGGGTTCATGCAAGCTCCAAGTTTACGGGAAACGGTAGAGCTACTTTACCCGGATGGATGGGAGAAGGGTAGTTGGGGAGACGAAAGAGTATAGGGCGCCAGGATGGATTAGGTAGGCCCCACCCCCCTATGTTTTTTGTAAGTGCAGATTCTAAAGGGGATGGAAGTTGTTTAAGGGTGCGACC
>JAYVMO010000045.1:0-2413 GCA_043758915.1 Acidobacteriota bacterium
GCCTCCGTGCAGGAAGCTCTTCGCGGTGTCGCGCGCAACCTCATGAAAAACCACCTGCACCACTGCGCCGCCAAAGCCCTGCAGAGCGGCAAAAAGGAAGAGACCCAGGCGATGTATGACGAGTTGCTCGAACTAATCTATACGCACTTACGCTGACGCCCATGCGAGGAAGTAGCGAAGTAAGGAAGTAAAGGAAGTAAAGGAAGTAAGGAGCAGAGTCGTGGACCGAGATCCAGTTTGTGGCATGACCGTGGACCCGCAGAAGGCGGCGGCAAAAGTGGAGCACGCGGGAAGAACTTACTATTTTTGCTCCGTGGGATGCGCGCGCCGATTCGAGAAAGCGCCTGCCGAGTACGCTGCCAGTTCCGCGCTGGACATCCCGGCATCGACTCTGAATGCTGCGCAGCCCAAACCCGCCGCAAATCTCTTGCCCGTGATTGCGCCGGCAGCGGAGCAGGACCCCGTCTGCGGCATGACCGTTCGCAACCCGCAGTCTGCTCCCAAAGTCGAATATAAGGGCAAGACGTACTTTTTTTGCAGCCCCGGCTGCGCCGCGCGTTTCCAAAAAGAGCCCGAGAAATTCCTGGCCACTCCGGGGACATCAAGCATGTTGTCCGAACTGGCCGCGGACGAACACGCAACGCCCGCGATTCCTTCTACGGCCAAGGACGCTCGCTACACCTGCCCCATGCACCCCGAAATCGTTCAGCTTGGCCCTGGCGCTTGCCCAATTTGCGGCATGGCTCTGGAGCCTATGGACGTCTTAGCCGAATCGGAAGCCGACCCGGAGTACGGCTCGATGAAGCGCCGCTTCTGGGTCAGCGCGGCTTTGTCCTTGCCCTTGTTGCTGCTCTCTATGCTCGGGGAATCGCTCGGCCTGCACCTCTCGCCAACCGTGCGCAACTGGATCGAACTCATTCTCGCGACGCCGGTCGTCCTCTGGGGCGGCTGGCCTTTCTTCGAGCGCTTCTGGGCTTCGCTCGTCCATCGCAGTCCCAATATGTTCACGCTCATCGGCATGGGCACTGGCGCTGCCTATCTGGACAGCCTCGCCGCCACGGTTTTTCCCCAAATTTTCCCCGCATCGTTTCGCGCCCTGGATGGCGGCGTTCCCGTCTACTTTGAAGCTGCCGCGGTCATCACCACGCTGGTGTTGCTCGGACAGGTTTTGGAACTGCGTGCCCGGCAGCAAACTGGCGGCGCGATTCGCGCGCTGCTGCATCTCGCGCCGCAGCAAGCGCATCTCGTCTCCGCGGACGGCGCCGAAAAGGACGTTCCGCTGGACCTGGTGGTACGCGGAAACCGGCTCCGTGTGCGCCCCGGCGAGCGCGTGCCCGTGGACGGCCTGGTTCGGGAAGGCGCCAGCTCCGTGGATGAGTCCATGGTCACCGGTGAGCCCATGCCCGTCGAGAAATCTCCGGGTGACAAGGTCACCGGCGGAACGCTGAACACCAGCGGAAGTTTCCTCATGGCAGCCGAGCGTGTCGGCAGCGAAACCACGCTCGCGCAAATCGTGAAGCTCGTCAGCGAAGCACAACGCAGCCGCGCCCCCATGCAGCGCCTGGCGGACCAAGTTGCCGGCTATTTTGTCCCCGCGGTAGTGGCCGCGGCGGCTCTCGCCTTTCTCGCTTGGTTCTTTCTCGGCCCCCAGCCGCGTTTCGCGTACGCGCTCGTCAGCGCTGTCGCCGTCTTGATCATCGCGTGTCCCTGCGCGCTCGGCCTGGCCACACCCATGTCCATCATGGTCGCCGTCGGCCGTGGCGCTCACATTGGCGTCCTCGTGCGCAACGCCGAAGCCCTCGAAACCCTCGCCAAGGTCGATACCCTCGTCGTCGACAAGACCGGCACGCTCACCGAAGGGAAGCCGCTGTTGGCCAACATCGAATTGTTTGATGGCAGCGGCTTCTCGAAAGAATCCCTGCTCTCGCTTGCGGCGAGTCTCGAGCGTTCCAGTGAGCACCCCCTGGCCCGCGCCATCGTGCGCGCCGCGGAAGAGAAGAAACTGCCAATGACGGACGTGAGCGAATTTCTCGCCACGCCCGGCTGCGGCGTGGAAGCCCGCGTCCTGGGGAAAACCGTTCTTGCCGGCACCGCAAAATTCCTGAACGCACGCGGAATCGCTCTGCCCGAAGGACACCAAATGGCAACCTTGGTGCCTTCCTCCACTGCCGTTACTCCAGTTTTCGTTGCCGTCGATGGCCGCGCCGCGGGTGCATTTCTGCTCAGCGACCAGATCAAGCCCTCCACACACGAAGCGATCCGCGCACTGCGCTCGGATGGTATGCGCATCGTTATGCTCACTGGCGACCGCCGCGCCTCGGCGATGAAGGTCGCCGCCGACTTGGGAATCGAGGAAGTGGAAGCCGAAATTTTGCCGCAGCAAAAGAGCGAGATCATCAAGCGGCTCCGAAAT
>JAYVMO010000046.1:0-6166 GCA_043758915.1 Acidobacteriota bacterium
CGAAGAACTGCTGAAAGAGGTGGAATCAGGTTACACCGGCAAAGTGGTTGTTGGACGGGATCTCGACGTTTACTAACAGGGCTGCACCGGCGCGATTAACGGTGGCGATGGAGCGGTGGTCGAGAAGAAAAAAGACAAGATGCCGGGCTAAAGCCCGGCGCTACAAAATCCCCAAAGCGAAGGACAAGCCGCGTTTAAGAGTGTGCCACCCGGCGTTTATACTTGAGGCGGGCGTACTCAGCGTGGGCCTGTCGGAGTATAGGAATGCCGGGATCAGCGTGCCTCCAGAGCAAAAAGAACTGTTCATAAGCGCGTCGACTTTTCTCCCGGTCACGCGCTAGAGCGGGGAGGAGGAGGCGTTTGGGACCGCTGACGAAGGGGTTGCCGCGTTCGTAGAAACGCAAGAGTCGATGAGCGGCGCGGGAGATGCCGATGCGGACGGTTTTAGCGATGGCGGGCGCGAGATGCGCGCTGGGCGGAACGAGGACGCCGAGCCAGAGCGGGCCGGAGGCGCAGAGGTCGAGGCCGTCGTGGTGGCGGTCAATCTGCAGGGCGGCGGCGAGGCGGCCGGGGCCGCCCGTGAGGTCGAGGAGGCGCGTGGTTTTGCGATGACGCTGCATGAGCGCGATGCCTTCGAGTGGTTCGAGGGCGCGAATGAGGATGCCGCCGGCGATGCCGCGGGGTTCGCTGGAGACGTTGAGCATGAAATGCGCTCCATAATTAAAGAAGACATAGGCATGGCCGGGCGCGAGATACATGGAGCGGATGCGCGGCGTGGGGCCGCGGTAGTGATGTCCAGCGGGGTCGCCGGGAGGGTAGGCCTCGGCTTCGACGATGCGGCCGCTGAGGCGGCCGGCGGGGAGATCGTGCACGACGATTTTGCCGATGAGGAAGCGCGTGAGCGCGATGGTGGCTTCCGGGAGTTCCGAGCGGCGAAGGCGGCGAATTTTTGCGGGGGGAGGAATCACGGAGCGAAAGGATACTCCATGATTGCGTTACGCGGCGCCGGATTCGGGCGGCTCGTTATTGAAAAGGCGGGCGAGTTCGGCGTGGTCCATGACCACGGTGGGGTTGCTGTGAATGGCGGCGAAGTATTTTTTCTGGAAGGCATCGCCGGATTCGGTCGGCGTAAACATCTTGCGCGCGATGGCGATGGAGGAACTGGTGTAGTCCGGGCTGAGAGCTTCCTTGGCGGCGAGGGTTTCGTCGATGCGCACCACGAATTCGGAGATGTTGTGGAGCCAGGCGAATTGTGCGTGATCGACGACCAGGCGGAAGAGCTCGCCGACGGAGACGGAGCCGTGTTCGCGCTCGTAGTCGCGGCGCTCCATTTCGAGGAGGGTTTTGTGGATGCGGAGGAGGGCGTTGCGAAGAGCGATGAGCTTTTCGCGGGCGGAGAAATTCTCGTGGCCGCCGGGAGTGGAGTTGGGAGTGATCGGGGTCATGGTCATAAGTGATGCTTTGATTGTCTGATAGCAGGCGACTGGTTTTCAAATCGGCATGTGAGAAGAGATAAGGATAACGCCACGCGCCAGTGTATGCTTTGGGCGCACGAAAGGGTGGCACGAGGAAATCACCACGAGATGGGTTGCAGTTCTTGCCTCGATGATATTTAATCCCTTTGCACAACTTGGTTTTTACGAAGCGGAGGAAGAAGCATGATCGTGGGTGTTCCGCGAGAGAGCTTTCCCGGGGAGCGGCGTGTCGCGCTGGTGCCCGCGACGATCCCCAGCCTCACGAAAGCGGGGCTGGAGGTCGTGGTGGAGGCGGGAGCCGGAGTGGAAGCCGGTTATCCGGACGCCGACTATGTGGCCAAGGGCGCGAAGATGGCGCCGAAACGCGAAGACGTATTTGGCGCGGCGGATATTATTTTGCAGGTGTTGTGCTACGGGTCGAATGACAAGACCGGCAAGGCGGATGTTCCGCTCTTTCGGCGCGACCAGGTACTGATCGGATTCTTGCGGCCGCTGGGTTCGCTGGAAACCATTCAGGAAATCGCGGGCAGAGGCGTGACTTCGTTTTCCGTGGAGTTGATGCCCCGGACGACGCGCGCGCAGAGCATGGATGCGCTTTCCTCGATGGCCACGATTTGCGGATACAAGGCGGTGATCCTCGCGGCGAATACGCTGCCGCGCATTTTTCCGATGCTGACGACCGCCGCGGGCACAATCACTCCAGGGCGCGTTTTGATTATTGGCGCGGGTGTGGCGGGACTGCAGGCCATCGCCACGGCGCGCAGATTGGGTGCGGTTGCTTCTGCTTACGATTTGCGGCCTGCGGCGAAGGAACAGGTGCTGAGCCTCGGAGGAAGATTTGTTGAGCTTCCGATTGAAGCCAAGGATGCGCAGGATACGCGCGGCTACGCGAAAGCGCAGGATGAGACGTTCTACCAGCGGCAGCGCGAGCTGCTGGGAAAAGTTGTCAGAGAGAGCGACGTGGTCATCAGCGCCGCGGTGATACCGGGGAAGCAACCGCCGGTGCTGGTGACGAAGGAAATGGTCGCGGGGATGGCGCCGGGATCGGTAATCGTGGACCTGGCCGCGGAGCGCGGAGGGAATTGCGAGCTGACGCGTCCGGGAGAAATTGTCGTGGAACATGGTGTGACAATCATCGGCTGGTACAACCTGGCGAGCACGGTGCCTTATCACGCGAGCCAAATGTACGCGAAGAATGTCAGCTCCTTTCTGCTGAACCTCGTGAAGGAGGGCAAGCTGCGATTGAATATGAAGGACGAGATCGTGCGCGACACGTTGTTGACGCGGGGCGGGGAAGTGGCCAACGCGCGCGTGAGAGAGTTCTTCTCGCTGCCGGCTTTGGCGGCCGAGCCGACGGAGGTGGCCAAGTCATGAAGCTGGATCTGTTTACCAGCCTGTATGTTTTCATGCTGGCGGCGTTTATCGGATTTGAGGTTATCCGCCGCGTTTCTCCTTTGCTGCATACGCCACTGATGTCGCTGACGAATGCGCTGGATGCCATCGCGGTGGTGGGGGCCATCATTCTGGCGGGCGAATACCATGAACACGGCGCGACCATGGCAAAAGTGCTGGGAACGATTGCCATCGTCGCCGCCACCAGCAATATCGTCGGCGGATTCCTGATCACCGATCGCATGCTGAAAATGTTCAAAACCAGCGGGCCGAAAAAATCATGAGCAACATCCTCGGCTCGATATACCTCATTGAAGTTACCTACCTGATTGCCACGGCCCTCTTTATTCTTTCGCTGAAGTGGCTGAGCTCGCCGACGACGGCGCGGCGCGGAGTCTTTGCGGGCGAATTGGGCATGCTTTTGGCGGTCGCCGGAACGCTTTTGCATCGCGGCATCGTGGACTACAAGTGGATCGCCGTCGCGCTGGTCCTGGGAACGATCATCGGCGTACCGCTCGGAAAAGTGGCGATGACCGCGGTTCCACAGCGAACCGCTTTGAGCCACGCGTTCGGCGCGCTGTGCGTGACGCTGGTAGGAACCGCGGAGTTTTATCTCGGTGCCCCGAATGTGCCGCCCTTTAAGATGGGCGTGCTGGCGATGGAAGTGATCCTGGGTTCGCTGACGTTCACGGGCAGCTTGATGGCCGCGGGAAAATTGCAGGAACTTTTGCCGCAGCGCCCCATCACGTATAAGGGACAGAATATTGTCAACCTCGGATTCCTGGGTGTAGCGATTATCATCGCGGGCATGCTGGTGGCGCATCCGGACAAGATGTATCTCTTTCCGTTCATCGTGGGCATTCCACTGGTGTTTGGCGTGCTGATGATCATTCCCATCGGCGGGGCGGACATGCCGACGGTGATTTCGCTTTTGAATTCTTATGCAGGACTTTCCGCCGCCGCGATGGGATTTGTCCTGGACAACAAACTGCTGATCGTTGCGGGCGCGCTGGACGGAGCTTCGGGTTTCATCCTGTCGGTGAACATGTCCAAGGCCATGAACCGCTCGTTCTCGAACGTGCTCTTCGGCGCGTTTGGGCAGGAGCAAACGGTTGTCGCGGGGGAGAAAGATGCGAAGCCGGTAAAAAGCGCTACGCCGGAAGAAGCGGCAGCGATTCTTGCTGCGGCAAACAAGGTGGTTATCGTTCCGGGTTACGGAATGGCGGTGGCGCAGGCGCAGCACAAGGTGCGGGAACTGTACGATGCGCTGACGAAGCGTGGCGTGGACGTAAAGTTTGGCATCCACCCGGTTGCGGGCCGCATGCCGGGGCACATGAATGTGCTGCTGGCAGAGGCGGACATTCCGTATGACAAGTTGCTGGACATGGAGGAGGTCAACGGGGATTTTCCGCAGACGGATGTGGCGCTGGTGATTGGCGCGAATGACGTGACGAATCCCGCGGCGCGAACGGACAGTTCCAGTCCGATTTTTGGCATGCCGATTCTCGATGTGGACAAAGCACGCACGGTGATGGTGATCAAGCGCAGCATGGCGGCGGGGTTCGCGGGAATCGAGAACCCGCTGTACTACCTGGATCAGACGCTCATGTTGTTTGGCGATGCCAAATCGTTTGTGGGCAACATTGTGCGTGAGTTGAGCGGTGGCGGCGGGCACGGCTAGCCGGGATGCCAGCGAAGCTTGGATCAGTTGAGTTCCTTTCCGGCAAGGCCGGAACCTTCGGTCGCGGCGCCCAGGATGACACCTGCGGTAAAGAGGGGTGTGAATTGAGTCGATCTCGTTGTGGCAAATGCAGGGTAGTTTGGCTCTTCCCGCACTCGAAATAATGGATTGCCACCCGCCGATGGACTTCCCGGGCCTTCAGTGTTATTTGTAGGGCGGCTCTGGCGAGAACAGCGGGAGCTACGTCCCGGTAGGATCGCGAGTTTTCGCGAGGACAGCAGACTGGTCTTTCCTTTCGTGGGATTCGATGGAAGCTGGGCTGCCGGTGTGCCGCGGGGCAGAGAGGGAGAAGCAAATGTTTGAAACTCCTAAAGAAGTAAAGCCACATGCGTCCAAGGGGCTATGGATCGTCATTGCGGTGGTCGTGGTGCTGGGTGCGGCCAGCGGGTATTTCTTCATGCAATCCAGGGGCGCCGCGAAGAAGCCAGCAGCAGCTGCAGCGGGCGCTACGGCCCAGGTGCAGGGCGACGCCGATCCTCTGCGTGATCTGAAAATCCAGCGTGCCACCATGAGCAAGGATCGCAACGGCACAATGTCCGTCTGGGCCGTGACCATCGAGAACAAATCCACCGGCTACAGCTACAGCAATATCAAGTATGAAACGACCTATATTGGGGGGGACGGCAGAGTGCTGATGGTCAATAAGGGCGCCATCGCGGACACCATTGCTCCGGGCGAAGAGAAGAGTTCTCAGGCCAATGACCCGCTCTATCCAGAGGGCACTGCGCGCTACAACTTTAAAATTACCGGAGCGACTGCAGCAGCTCAGTAGTCCACTGAACATTCCGGAAGTTCGACAGGGGCGAATCCTTAGACTCGCTCTGACCCCAGAGGTGCCGGAGCAATCGCCGCCTCGGCACAGCCCCGTGCCGAGGCGGTAAGGGTTTGCCACCCGCCAGGCCATCATTTGAAAAGCTATTGGTTCTGTCCCAGTCGTCCCTACCGCGACAGCAACCCACTGACCAAGCCGGCATGCGGCAGCTAACGGAGAGCTAATCAGTGTAGGTTACTGCATCCGCGCTGAGCGTTTTTTTAGCGACAGCGACTTCATGCAACAAAAACGGTATGGTGCCCAAATAAACAAGAGCCACTGCCAAAGGAATTGCAGTAAATCTGTATTGTGGATAGGCATACCAAAGCGCGGTGACCACGGCGGCCCTAACGATTGGGTGAACCATCAACGACCTTACCCCAAAACTCCAGCCTATGGCGGAGAAATGAAGGCTCATGCCTATTGCTAGTGCCAATGGCACTAAAGTCGGATTCGTGTGAAAGGCAGCGATAGTGATCGCCCAGCCTATAGCGATATTGACGAAGCCTGCGAAACCAGCTCCTGCAACCGGGCTGTTCTTGACCATCATGTTGCTATTGGTCGGCTTCTGCAACAAGAGAGCTAAAGGGAAGATTAAGCCGCTGGTTATGAAAGCTATCAAACACCAGTTATAATTAGATGCATATAAACCCACAATGAAGAGAGAAAACCAATAAATCGCTCCCGCTAAAGGAGCGGCAACGCCCCCTTTAGTACGGACGGCTAGTTTCATACGTTCAGTTTGCA
>JAYVMO010000047.1:0-9938 GCA_043758915.1 Acidobacteriota bacterium
TTCGACACTTCGTTTACGTCCACAAGTTCACCCCAGCCCGCGACGCAGAATGGCAACTTCCAGTTTCCGCAAGATATTTCCTTGTTTCTGGCTGGCGCCTGGGGAAGCCACGTGGGGAGTTTTGTGCAAGTGACCTACGACGCCCAGGACAATCATTTCAGCTGGGATATGACGGACGTCCGCTATGCCAACAGCCATGATCTGTTCGGGAAGTCCTTCAACTACGGAATAACGCTTAATAACAACCCAACCCTCGAGGATCTCTGGAACAGCACGCCGGCTTGGGGATTCCCGTTCACGGCCTCCAATGTTTCTCCGTCACCTACTGCGCAGGCGATTATCAACGGTCCTTTGGCCCTGGACGTGGCAGGAGTCGGTGGCTACGGCATGTGGAACGAGCACCTGTATGTAGCGGGCACGATCTACCGTTCCCAGCATCTGGGGGGAGCTCAGCCCAACCCAGGGACAGGATTCGGCTTCAACATTCGGGGCATGGCTCCCTATTGGCGCGTAGCCTGGCAGGCTTCCACGAAGAATAACAGTCTGGAATTCGGCACCTACGGGATGCACATGAAAAGTTCTCCCAACGCGATCACTGGCCCGACCAACAGCTATACGGATTGGGCTGTCGACTTTCAATACGACCGCACCATCCCGCAATTCAAAAATGACGTTTTGTCGTTCCGCGGGACGTACATTAGGGAGAATTCTTCTCTTGATGCTACCTTCGCGGCTGACGGCGCCTCGCTTATTCGCCACCACCTCAACACCGTGCAAGGAAACGTGGAATACCACTACGGAACGAAATTGTCCGGGACCGTCGGCTTGTTTAGTGTTACTGGAACACCGGACCCGCTACTCTATGCGCCAGCGCCGGTTTTTGGCAGCGCCAACGGAGACCCCCGGAGTAACGGATACGCTCTGAATCTTTCGTGGTGGCCAGAACAAAACATCGATCTTGCGGTGCAGTACACTGGCTATCTCCGATTCAATGGCGGAGCGACCAACTACGATGGCGCGGGACGCCATGCAGGAGGGAATAACGCGGTCTTCTTACTCGCGCGATTTGTCTTCTGAGGAAGACATGCGTGATGCGCGGCTGAGCGGGGCGCCGTGGGCCAAGAAACCGGCCAAAAAGCCCACGATAGCTTCAAAGTGATGCAGTAAACTCCCGGCCTGTGCGGATTAGCTCGCCGCACAGGCCGGGGATTCGAAAGCTTTAACAAAGATTTTCGGCGAAAAGCCTCATGGAGAACACATGCGACGATTTTTCTTGGATTTTGCACCCGCAGGGATATTCCTTTTTCTAATAGCCCCCGCTCTTCCCGCCAGCGTTCGCGCCCAGAGCAATGCCGCCAAGATATTCAAGACCAACTGCGTCTTGTGTCACGCGGCGGATGGCAGCGGGAACTCTCCTGTGGGAAAGGCGCTGGGAGCGAAGAATCTTACGTCCAGCGAAGTGCGGAAAATATCGGATAAGGAGCTTACCGTAGTCATCACCAAAGGCAAAGGTAAAATGCCCGCTTGGGGCGCGAAGCTCAAGCCTGAGGACATCAAACAACTGCTTGCTTTCATCCGGGCACTGCCCAAAAAGTAGCAACACGTCCCGCAAGTCCGGCGTGCTTTGGAATCCGGTGCGCGGGGATTCTAAGGGCCTTGCAAATCACGGGTGACGGGAGAATTCGATGTGTGCTTCCGCGGGAGATCCGGAAAACACAAATCAGAATTTTTCCGCCTCCTGGTGCCTCGGCGCGACGCGGTGTGCCGTGCGAATACGACGCAACCTGCCGCGATTCGTCGAAAACCCTGTAGAATCCTCGAGTGCGCTGAGGAGCACCAATGGAAAAAGGTGCGGGTCTGCAGGGTGCGGGCATGAGCAAAGGGACGGAGGCCGTTCTTGGAAAAACGCCCTTGTTTGCGGGCCTCACCGAAAGAGAACTGCAAGCGCTGGCCTCGCGCACGACTAGGAGACACTTTCAACGAGGAGAGCAACTGTTCGGCGAAGGTGATCCATGTACAGGGCTTTTTCTCGTTGCTACCGGGAAGATCCGAATTTTCAAGCTATCACCATCGGGCCGCGAGCAAGTGCTGGCGATTGAGGGTCCGGGAAGCTCGTTTGCCGAGCTGCCCGTTTTTGATGGCGGAAATTACCCTGCGGCCGCGTCGGCTTCCGAAGACGCCGAAGTATTATTCATCTCCCGCAAAGACTTTCAGAACTTCTGCCGTGAACACCCGGAAGTCGCGCTCAAAGTGATTGCGGTGGTCGGTTCACGACTGCGCCGTCTGGTTGGAATCATCGAAGACTTATCGTTCACGACTGTGCGGCAGCGGCTGATCGCCCTGATCCTGCGCCTGGCGCAGGCGAGCGGAAGTCCTTCGAAGGAGGGGGTGCTCATCGAATTGACGACCAGCCATCAGGATTTGGCGGCGGAATTAGGCACGGTACGAGAATTGGTCTCGCGCAATCTGAGCCGGCTCCAGGCCGAAGGGTTTCTAGAAGTGGATGGCCGCAAGATCGTCGTGAAAGACGTCACGGGCCTGAAACGCGAGCACACCTCGTGCGAGTAACCTCCTTCCCCTCAAATCTTTCCGGGGTGTAGTGACTTTGGTCACTGCCTCTTCCCGACCCACCCTCCACAATTGGGAGTATCGCGGAGGAGAACATGAACTTTAGCAGCGAAACCAAAGTGAAAGATATTGCCCTCTCAAATCCGGGGGCCCGGCAGATCCTTGAAGATGCCGGAGTCGACTATTGCTGCGGTGGCGGTAAGTCGCTGCACGAAGCGTGCATGCATGCAGACGTGCCAGCAGCAGGGATCCTGAAGCGGTTGCGCGAGAACAGCGAACAGGTTAGTCCGGGCGAAGCAGTCTGGGTTTCAGCGCCGCTGGCAGATCTGACCAGGCACATCCGTGAGAAGCATCACCGGTACGTTCGCGAGGCCATCGCGCGTGTTCGGCCATTGTTCGAAAAGGTGAAAGCCAAGCACGGAGAAAAGCATCGTGAAATCGCGGCTATCGAAGAACTCTTTCTCGAAGTGGGCCGGGAGATGATCATGCATATGCAGAAAGAGGAGCAAATCCTCTTCCCCTATATCGATGCACTGGAACACTCGGCAAATGGGAACGGATCGTTGGAGCCTCCCTTCTTTCAGACGGTGCAGAATCCCATTCACGCCATGATGAAGGAGCACGACTCTGCGGGAGACTTGGTGAAACAGATTCGCAAAGCGAGCGCCGAGTACACGCCTCCTGCAGACGGGTGCACGAGTTACCAGGCGTTGTACCAGGATTTGCGCGAGTTCGAAGCGGACCTGCATCAGCACGTGCATTTGGAAAACAACATCCTCTTCCCGCGTGCAGTGGAAATGGAGGCCGCGGTCGTCTAACGCGGAAAGACCCCCATGGCTACTTCCCTTCCGTCCGTGGCCACTCCGGTTGGAACTTCACCGCGATCCTCGCTGTCTCCCGCAGAAGTGTTCGGAATCGCGAGGGCCCGCGAGGCAGCCCTTTCACGTCTGCTGATGGCCTTTGTCACCACCGGCCTTATTTTCATGGTTTTTCCGGGGACGTTTCTCGGTGTGTGGAATCTCTTGCAAATCAGCGGGCGCGAGAGCGTTGCGTCTGTTTCTCCCGCGTGGTTGCAGGCGCACGGTCACGCGCAAGTATTCGGGTGGGTGGGCAGCTTCATCTTGGGGATCGGCTTCTATTCCATCCCAAAACTGCGCGGTGCCGCAAATTCTTCCTTTGGTGCGGCTTGGGCTTGTTGGGCGATGTGGACTGCCGGCGTGGCATTGCGTTGGAGCGCCAATGTTTATGGGTGGGAGTGGCGACTCCTGCTTCCCGTATCCGCTCTTCTTGAACTTGCGGCATTCCTGATTTTCTTCCGCGCTGTTTCTCAACACCGGCACGAGGATTCCGGCAAGGGCCGATGGGAACCTTGGATCTGGGTTGTAGTCAGTGCAAGCATAGGACTGCTGCTCGTGCTGCTCACGAATCTCGCCGGTTGTTTCCATGTTTCTCTTCGTGGCGCTACTCCTGCTTTCCCGCACCTGTTTGACCAGCGTTTTCTCGCGTTGATGGCGTGGGGATTTCTGGTTCCGTTTGTCTGGGGATTCAGCGCGAAGTGGATGTCCGTGTTTCTTGGGCTGAAGCCGCTTCGGCCGAAATTGCTATTGACCGCACTGACTGCAAATCTTTTGGGCGTGGCGCTGATAATTGCTGGAGTTGCATCGGTTGGATCATTGGCCTTCGTGGTGGGCGCGGGACTAGCTGTTGCTGGCTTGCGGATGTTTGAACCATCCGTGAAAGAAGCGAAAATCAGAGGCGTCCATTCGAGTTTTCCTTTCTTTGTTCGCATGGCGTATGCCTGGCTTCTTGTGGCGGCAATGCTCGGAGTGGCTGCGGCCTTTTGGGATTCGTCTGGTGGAATATGGGGCGCGTCGCGGCATGCGTTGACGGTTGGATTTATCTCCGTGATGATCTTGAGTGTGGGACAACGAATCCTGCCTGCATTTGCAGGGATGCGGTTGCTTTGGAGCACCAAACTCATGTTTGCGGGCCTCGCCCTGGTCACCCTTGGTTGCACTTTGAGGGTTTCCTGCGAGGTCATCGCCTATCAGGGTTACGCGGCGTGGGCTTGGTCAGTCTTGCCCATTTCCGCACTGTGCGAACTAGCAGGGCTCACCATTTATGCGATCAATATTTTCGGCACCTTCATCCTCGAACCTAGCCACGCGCAGAAGCAGCCATTGGTCGTCGGGATGCCGGTAAAGATCTCTTAGAGAGAATTAAATTCTTCAACGAGTAAGTTTTGGAAGTGTGCGGAGCTTTTGTTTTGTCCACGGGGAGTGTGCGATCTATCCTGAAGCTCCCTTCGATTGGTAGTATTCTGGATCTTGTTCTTCCTTCTTGCGGAAGGCTGCATGGAGCAGAGTGATGGATACGCCCTCAGCCGCACCTCGAGCGAACCTGCAGCTGACTCTCGGAACGGTCTCGTTTGCGATCTGTTTCGCCGTCTGGGGTTTGGTCAGCGCATTCGCGCCGCGCTTCCGTGAGGCCTTTCATCTCACAGCGACACAGACGGCATTTCTCGTTGCCGTTCCGGTCTTGCTCGGTTCACTCATGCGCATCGTTACGGGCATGCTCGCGGACCGGTTTGGCGGACGCTCTGTGTTCGCGGCGCTAATGGTGGTTGTAGCTATTCCCGCCTTTGTCGTTCCTCTGGTTACCAGTTACGAGAAATTGTTGTACGTGGCTTTTTTTCTGGGCATCGCAGGAAGCTCCTTCGCGGTAGGAGTTGGCTTTGTTTCCCGCTGGTTTCCCCCTGAAAAGCAGGGCGGCGCCCTGGGAATTTACGGCCTCGGAAACATTGGACAGTCCGCTGCCGTGTTTCTCGGGCCTGTGCTCGCGGCGCTGGTCGGCTGGCAGAATATTTTTCGTGGAGCAGCCGTACTGTTGATGCTCTGGGGCGCGACTTTCTATGTTCTAGCCCGAAACGCTCCTAAGACAGTGCGTCCCACAGGTGTTGGGGATATGATGCGTCTCCTCGCACGGGAGCGCCTCTCCTGGGTCCTTTCCCTCTTTTATTTCCTCACGTTCGGAGGCTTTGTTGCCTTCTCCATATATCTCCCAGTCTTGTTGAAGGATCAATTCGGCCTGAAACCCGCGGATGCAGGTTTTCGAACTGCTGGGTTCGTCGTTCTGGCGACATTTGCGCGTCCGCTTGGCGGCTGGCTTTCTGACAAGATTGGGGGCGCGCGCATTCTGCATGTAGTTTTTCTGGGAATTGTGCCGTTTGCCCTGCTGATGTCGTGGCCTTCGATGCTTCCATTCACCGTCGGAGCGCTGGGCTGCGCCTTCTTGCTGGGAATCGGTAACGGCGCAGTTTTTAAGCTCGTACCGCAATACTTCCCAAAGGAAGTGGGAACCGTCACAGGCCTGGTGGGGGCCATGGGAGGACTCGGGGGATTCTTTCCACCCTTGCTCTTGGGCTTCTTCCGTGATCATCTGCACACCGCATGGCCTGGATTTGTCTTGCTCGCTTCATTCTCCGTTGTTCTGTGGCGGACCAACGCAGTCATATTCCTTCAGAAACAGAAGTCATTAGAGCTAAGCCTTTCGCCGGAATTCACTCGGACAGCCGATCGCATCCGCGCCGGTGTTACTGCTACGCTGTTCACCGGCCTGCTCGTGGCTGCGATTGTGGTAGGTTCCCGCAATCTTCAGAATTTCGATCCAGCCCTTGTCATCTATACGTTTGCAACGATTTTTGCCACTTGGGGAGTCGTCTATCACTACCGGGTGTGGCTCGATAAGCCACCCACAAAGGTTTACTGGGAACGCGGGTGGCAATTGTTTCGCGATCAAGGAGTCTTGCGAAGCAGCGTTCGCCTGGCCATCCTCGCGGTGCGCAATCTTGCCGCGCAGGAATTCATTCATCGGCGGTCCGCGTTGCGCTGGTGGATGCACCAACTGCTTTTCTGGGGTTGCATCCTCGCCGTTCTGATCACGTTCCCGCTGGTCTTCGGATGGATTTCTTTCCAGACGCTTCCGAACGATCAGAACACCTACGTCACTCTGGTCTACGGCTTTCCTGTGATGACCTTTCGCCTTCATACCTTATTTGCGGAGCTGCTGTTTCACGGCCTCGACATTTCCGCGATCCTTGTCTTAGGGGGTATCGGGCTTTCCTTGTGGCGGCGTTTCCGCGATCGTGGCGCTCAGGCCGTCCAGTCCTTCGCTCTCGACTTCCTGCCAATCATTCTCCTGTTCGCCATTTCTGTGACCGGACTGGCCTTGACCGTTTCTCAGAGCTGGCTGCGCGGCGAGTTTTACAGCTTTCTCGCCATTTTGCACGCCATCACGGTCATCGCAGCGCTTCTCTATCTTCCGTTTGGCAACTTCTTTCATATTTTTCAGCGTCCCGCACAACTTGGCGTCAAGCTTTATCAGGCGGCGGGGGAGACGGGCGAGCCTGCCCTCTGCAAACGTTGTGGCGAACGCTTCGCTTCCCGGATGCACATCGACGATTTGAAGCGGGTTCTTCCGCAGGTCGGATTCGACTACAACCTCGAGGGAACCGGCGCGAACTGGCAGGATCTCTGTCCTGCCTGCAAGCGCAAATCGCTGTCGCTGGCTCAGTTGCAGCTCAAGGAGGAACCTCGTGGCTGAACCACCGGTTTCGCTCGAGTCGCTGTTGGAGCGTTTTGGTCCGCATCCGGCCTATACGCCTCCCGGCGGCTGGCAGGATGAATCGCGAAACCCTGCGGAGCGGCTGGTCAAGACACATTGCTGTTTCTGCGGCCAACAATGCGGCATCCAGCTGAAGGTCCGAGGGAATCAAGTCATCGGATTCGAGCCCTGGGAGGAATTTCCTTTCAACCACGGAATGCTTTGCCCCAAGGGCGTGAAGCGCTACCTGCAAGG
This sequence comes from Acidobacteriota bacterium, assembly GCA_043758915.1. Lineage (GTDB taxonomy): Bacteria > Acidobacteriota > Terriglobia > Acidiferrales > UBA7541 > Acidiferrum. The sequence goes on from JAYVMO010000047.1 coordinate 7,426, forward strand.
CGGGCATCCTGATCGCCTGCTCGATCCCCTCCTGCGAACACCGCAGGGATTCCGAACGGCGTCCTGGGAGGAATCGCTGGATTTCACGGCTCGGCGTTTGCACGAAATACAAGAGAAGTACGGCAAGGACTCTGTCGCCATTTATGGCGGAGCCTCGCTCATTTCGGAGAAATCCTATCTGCTCGGGAAATTCGCCCGTGTTGCGCTCGGCACTCGGCACATCGATTACAACGGTCGGCTCTGCATGGTCTCTGCGGGTGTCGCTTACAAACTGGCTTTCGGCGTTGACCGGAGTCCACTGCCGTGGAGCGATATTCTCAAGGCGCAAGTCGTGCTTGTGGCAGGCGCAAACGTTGCCGAATGCGCCCCCATCACCACGGACTACATCTGGCGTTGCCGCGATGCCGGCGGAAAGCTCATCATCGTCGATCCACGGATGACTCCCATCTCTCGGAATGCAGATTTATATCTTCCGGTTCGGCCCGGGACGGATTTAGCGTTGTACATGGGTATTCTTCACGTGGTGTTGCGGGATGGGCTGGAGAACCACGAGTTCATCAATGCGCACACGACTGGCTTCGAGCAAGTAGCAGCATCAGTTCGTCCTTGGGATCCGCGAACGGTTGCGGAAAAAACCGGCGTACCGCCTGAGTCCATCGAACGCGCCGCGCATCTCTTTGCCAAGGCCGAGCGTGCCATTGTTCTTCATGCGCGCGGCGTCGAGCATCAGTCCAAGGGCGTTGAAAACTGCTTGGCCCTGATCAACCTCTGCCTGGCCACCGGAAATATCGGCCGCGAAGGCGCAGGCTGCGCCATGATTACGGGGCAGGGCAACGGACAAGGGGGCCGCGAGCACGGTCAGAAGTGCGATCAGCTTCCCGGGCAGCGTTCGATCAACGATCCCGAGGCGCGTGCTCACACCGCAAAAGTCTGGGGCATCGCGCCGGACGAAATCCCTCAAGCCGGCTATTCGGCTGTTGAGATCATGGAAGCGATACATCGTGGGGAGATTAAAGCCTTGCTCTCCTGCTGCTTTAACCCCATCGTGTCACTGCCGGATGCAAACTTCACACAGGAAGCTTTGGAAAAACTCGAATTCCTCGGTGTCGTCGATTTTTTTATGTCGGAGACTGCACACTTCGCGGATGTGGTGCTCGCAGGCAGTTTGCAGGAAGAGGAGGAAGGCATTGGTTGCAGCGCAGAAGGCCGCGTGATTCACATCCAGAAGGCCGTGGATCCTCCGGGAAATGCCAAAGGGGATAGTTGGATCTATTGCGAACTCGCGAAACGCCTTGGTAAGGGGAAGTATTTCCCATATACCAGCACGCGCGAGATCTATGACGAGTTGCGCGAAGCTTCTCGCGGCGGACATGCGGACTATTTCGGAATCACTTACGAAAAGATTGACAAGCACATGGGAATTTTTTGGCCGTGTCCCTCGCTCGATCATCCTGGAACACCCCGGCTTTTCGAAGATGGCCGCTCATTCCATCCCGACGGCAAACATCACTTCATTGTCACCGAATGGCGAGAGAGTGGCGATCCTGTTTCAGATGAATATCCCATATACCTGACGACTGGCCGCGTCGTCGGCCAGTATCTCTCCGGCACACAGACGCGCCGGATCGGCGCACTGCTGGACCCGTACCCCAACCCACGGTTGGAAATCCATCCACGGCTGGCGGAGCAATTCGGCATCGTGGAGGGAGACTGGGTGACGATCACCTCTCGGCGGAGCGAAATCACCCTTCAAGCCCTGGTGGTGCGAACGATTCGTCCGGACACCGTTTTTATTCCTTATCACTGGCCTGGCGATCGGAGTGCGAATCGCCTGACGCATCGCACTCTCGACCCGCGCAGCAAGATTCCCGAGTTCAAGATATCGGCGTGCCGGCTGCGGAAGGCGGATGGCCCGCCGCACTGGGCTCAGAAGCCAAGTGGTTTGACCGTGGCAGGGCAGAAGGGGGGAGCCTGATGCACGGCTACGAATTCTACGTCGATCCCTCGCGCTGCATCGGCTGCCAATCCTGCGTGAATGCCTGTGAGGAGTGCGAAACACATCGCGGCCACTCGATGATCAATTTTGACTTTATCGACCGTCGCGGCACGACCGCGACCGCTGCCTACGTCTGCTGGCACTGCGAAGAACCGACGTGCGCGATGGTATGCCCGGCCGACGCGATCAAAAAAGGGGAAGATGGCATCGTCCACTCTTCGCTGAAGCCGCGTTGTATCGGTTGTTCGAACTGCGTTCTCGCATGTCCGTTCGGTATTCCGAAAATCTTTCCGGAGTACGAGCAGATGATGAAATGCGATATGTGCTACGATCGCACATCGGTCGGCAAGAAGCCTATGTGCGCAACTGTCTGCCCGAGCCAAGCGCTCGCTTATGTCCGTCCTGAGGAAATCACCCGCCGTCGCGAAAAACCTACAAACGTGTTTTATTTTGGAAAGCAGCGCATTGTCACTCACGTGCACATGATGGTGCCGTCGGAGACGGAATCTGTTTCGTT
>JAYVMO010000048.1:0-2800 GCA_043758915.1 Acidobacteriota bacterium
GCCATCCCGCTGTTCGACAATCATGCGCATCCGGGCTTCGCCGATGACTCGGACGTTGACGCCATGGCCTCACCGCCGGATGAAAGCCCCACGTTGCGCCTGCGCGACGATAATCCGGAATTTGTCGCGGCCGCCAAAGCGCTGTTCGGCTACCCTTATGACGATTTCAAGCCGGAGCACTCCAAATGGCTCGCCGATAAAAAGAAAGCCGCGGAAAGCCGGGGCGGCACGGCGTATTTCGACGGCATCCTGGATAAATTGAACGTGGAAATCTGCCTGGCCAATCGCGCCATGATGCCCGCGTATCTGGATACCAGGCGATTCCGCTGGGTTTTTTTTGGCGACGCTTTTTTCTTCCCGTTCGATAACCACGATCAATCCGCCAGCACGCCGGACATGGCCGTGTACGTTCCGCTACAGGAAAAAATGCTAAGCCGCTGGAAGAAACAGGAAAATGTGGATGGCCTGCCCGCCGAGCTGGCCGGTTATGAAGACTTCATTCGCCGCACCATGGCGGACAATCAAAAGCACGGCGGCGTGGCCATCAAATTCGAAGCTGCCTATTTCCGCAGCCTGCACTTCAGCGATCCTCCACGCGCCGATGCTGAAGCTATTTACGCCAAATATCGCGCCGGCGGAGTTCCTTCCGAAAAAGAATACAAAATTTTTCAGGATTATGTTTTTCGTGTGATGGTGGATCAGGCTGGCAAGCTGCACCTGCCCATGCACTTTCATACCTGCGTGGGCATCGGTGATTATTTCAGCCTGCGCAACGGCAATGTTTTGAATCTGGAAAATGTGGTGCGCGATGCCCGCTACAAAAACGTGACCTTCGTGCTGATTCACGGCGGCTGGCCCTACGAGCGCGAAGCTTCGCTGATGACCGCCGTAAAAAATGTGTATATGGACACTTCCTTCCAGACCGAAATGCTTTACCCGTCGCAGTTCAAGGATGTGGTGAAGCAGATGCTGACTTTGTATCCCGACAAAATGATGTACGGTTCGGACGCGTTTCCCTTCAACGACGCGCTGGGCGCGGAAGAAAGTTCCTGGCTGGCCGCGCGCACCACGCGAACCGGGCTGGCCGCGGCGCTGGCCGAATTGATTGAAGAACACGCCATCAGCGAAGCCAAGGCCATGCAACTGGCGCACAATTATCTGCACGACAACGCAGCACGCCTTTATGGAGACATGAAATAATGAGCGAAAAAGCGCAACACATCGCCTGGAAGAACGTAGAGCGGGAAAAACTCAACGACCTGATCGACCGTGAGATGGTCAACGGGGAAAAGTTGATGATGGCCCGCGTGCTGATGAAGAAAGGCGCGCACGTGCCGCTGCATCAGCATCACAACGAACAACTGACTTATATTCTGGAAGGCGCGCTGAAATTTGCCATCGACGGCAAAGAAATCGTGGTGCGCGCCGGAGAAGTCTTGTGCATCCCCTGCAACATGCCGCATGAAGCCTGGGCGCTGGAAGAAACCGTGGATCTCGATGTGTTCACGCCGCCGCGCGAAGACTGGCTGAACAAAACCGACGCCTACCTGCGCAAATAGTTTTCACGCGAAACGACCGCGCTACCAGATCTTGCAGAAACTTTCGCGCACCATGGCATCGCCCTTCTTGCAGCCGAAGGCTTTGGCGAAGGCTTCCATATTAGATGTCGGTCCGTTGGCGCGGAACTTTGGCAAGGGATGCTCGTTGGTATTGGTCTGCAGGCGCGAGTATTCCGGACGCATATTGGCGCCCCACACCTGCGCCCAGCCCAGGAAGAAGCGCTGCTCCGGCGTAAACCCGTCGATATCTTTCGGCCGGTGGCCCTCGATGGATTTCTCGTAAGCCGCGTAGCTGATGGCCAGTCCGCCGAGATCACCGATGCTTTCGCCCAGCACCAGCTTGCCGTTTTGATGCAGGCCGGGCTCGACTTCAAATCCATCGAACTGCTTCACGATGCACGCGCCGCGCTCATCGAAGTTTTTGCGGTCGTCCTTGGTCCACCAGTCGCGCAGATTGCCCTGGCCATCAAAGCGCGAACCTTGGTCGTCAAATCCGTGGCTGATTTCATGGCCAATCACTGCACCCATACCGCCATAGTTCACTGCGTCATCGGCCTTGGGATCGTAAAAGGGCGGCTGCAGAATGCCCGCCGGGAAAACAATTTCGTTGTACGTTGGATTGTAATAAGCATTCACGGTGGGCGGAGTCATGCCCCACTCGCCGCGATCCACGGGCTTGCCGATTTTGCCTAATTCGCGCGCCACATCAAATTCGCGGCCGGCGCGCACGTTGGCCAGATAAGCGTCGCGCTGCACGGAATATTTGGAATAGTCCCGCCATTTATCCGGATAGCCGATTTTCACGGTGAAGGCTTGCAGCTTGGCGAGAGCCTGCTGCCTGGTTTCCGGCCCCATCCAGGAAAGCGTGGGAATATCGGAGCGCAGCGCGGTGAGCAGGTTGTCCACCATTTCTTTGGCATGGGCCTTGGCTTGCGGCGGGAAATACTTGCTCACATACACTTCGCCCAGCGCTTCACCGAGATATTGATTGGTAGCCTGCACGCAACGCTTCCAGCGCGGTTGAATTTCCTGGGTGCCGGAAAGAGTCTTGCCGTAAAAATTAAAATTTTCCTGCACGAAATTATCGGAGAGCGCCGTGGCGTCGGCATGCAGCAAGTGCCACTTCAAATAAACTTTCCAGTCCGCAATCGCGGTGCTATCCAGAAGATGATTCATCTCCTTGAAAAATTCCGGCTGCCCGATGTTTGCGGCTTGCAGGGAAGGCGCGCCTACTCCCTGAA
>JAYVMO010000049.1:0-14017 GCA_043758915.1 Acidobacteriota bacterium
CCTCGCCGGATTCTCCTCTTCCGCCAAATTTTCCTGAATCAATCCCTGTAGCGCACCCTCCGTCCGCGCCGCCAGCACCCGCAGGTGCTTCGGAAACGCCTCCACATGCTTGTAGTACTGCGCTGCGTAAAGTTGCAGCGCCTCGCGGCTCAGTTTCCCCGCCTGCCAATCCTGATAAAATGGATGCTTCAGCAAACTCTTCTCCGCAATCGCCGCATCCACCTTCTTCAGCAATTCCGTATTCGCCATTTTCTCTTCCTCCATATCCCGTCGGGCAAAGACATGATGCGCAATCTCCGTCGGAATAGTGTCGCGGATTGTACCAAACTCAGGCGATGATTGCCCATCGGTTAGGGTTAGCAGGCAGAGACAGGGTTGTAGTGCACCCGCGTGATATCCGCCCCCACTCCCCGCAACTTCTCCACAATCCCCTCATATCCGCGATCAATGTGATACACGCGCTCAATCACCGTCTCTCCGCTCGCCACCAGCCCCGCCAGCACCAACCCCGCGCTGGCCCGCAAATCCGACGCCTGCACCGTCGTTCCAGAGAGCTGCGCGGGCCCGTGCACCACCGCGCGCCGCCCTTCCACCGAGATGTTTGCCCCCATGCGCACCATCTCGCTAGCATGCAGAAATCGGTTTTCAAAAATCGTCTCGGTGATGACCGACGTCCCCGTGGCCTGCGTCGCCAGCGCCATGTACTGCGCCTGCATGTCCGTCGCAAATCCCGGATACTCCTCGGTGGTCATGTCCGAACCCACCAACTTCTTTGCTCCCCGCACACGCACAGTGGATTTATCAATAATCTCAACCGCCACTCCCGTCTCGCGCAGCTTTGCTATCACCACTCCCAAATGCTCCGGCGCGCAATTCGTAATCGTCAGCTCCCCGCCCGTAATCGCCCCCGCCACCAAAAACGTCCCCGCTTCAATCCTGTCCGGAATCACCGCGTGCTCGGCCCCCAGCAGCCTCTCCACGCCGCGAATCCGCAGCGTCGGCGTCCCATCGCCCGCAATCTCCGCCCCCATCTTCCGCAGCAGCACCACCAAATCCGTCACTTCCGGCTCGCGCGCCGCATTCTCCAATACCGTCTCGCCCTCCGCCAGCGTTGCCGCCATCAAAATATTTTCCGTCCCCGTAACCGTTATTTTCTCAAACGCCATCCGCGCGCCCTTCAGCCGTCCCCCTTGCCTCCCATTACTCTTAACTCTGGCCTCGATATATCCGTGCGAAGTCGTAATCTCCGCTCCCATCTTTTCCAGCGCCGACAAATGCAAATCCACTGGCCGCGCCCCGATCGCGCACCCGCCCGGCAACGAAACCCGCGCCACTCCCGTCCGCGCCATGAGCGGCCCCAGCGTCAGAATCGACGCCCGCATGGTCTTCACCAGCTCATACGGCGCCACTTCTTCGTTCAACCTCGGCGCACAAATCACGTAATCGCTGGCAGGGAACTCCGCCGTGGAAACCGTGGCGTGCATAAACGCCAGCAGCTTGCTCATGGTGATGATGTCGCGCACCTTCGGGATGTTGTGCAGCGTCACCGCCTCCGCCGTCAGCAGCGCCGCCGCCATCGCCGGCAGCGCCGAATTCTTCGCTCCGCTGATCGCCACCATTCCCCGCAGCGCCTTCCCGCCCCTAATCCGAAATGTGTCCATTCGCTCTCTCTGTCGTCCGGCTCTCTGTAGTGGCGGATCTTTAGATCCGCTCTTCCTCTTCTTCTACTCTCTTCTATCTTCTCTCGTCGTTTTGCTGCCGTTTTGCTGCCGCTCTTTACTCCTGCTCTTTACTCCCGCTCTTGCAGCGGCCCGGCTTCTTCCACGCCTTTGGACTGCGGCAGTTCACCCCGGCTCCCGTCGGGGCCCAGCTGCCGCTTTTCTTCTCTTCTCCGCGCTTCTCTGCGTTCTCTGCGTCTCTGCGTTAGATTCTTTCCTTATTCCCCCAAAACCCTTCGCAGCATACCCCCAGCCTTAGCGATCCGCCTCTTCGCTTCCTGTGCGCTCATCCCCCGCTTGAACATCACCAACGCCACCCTCATCTCGTGTCCCGCCGCCCGCAAAGCGTGTTCCGCCGCACGCACCGTCTGCCCGCTCGCCTCCGCCAAAATCCTGACCACGCGCCCGGAAAGCTTTTTATTCGTTGCCACTACATCGATCATCAAATTTTCATACACATGCCCAAGCCGCACCATCGCCCCTGTAGACAGCATGTTCAACACCATCTTCTGCGCCGTCCCGGCCTTCAACCGCGTCGATCCCGTCAACACTTCCGGCCCCGTCTCCAGCGCAATCACGATCTTTGCCGCTCGCGCAATGCGCGACCCGCGATTCGCAGTAATCGCCACCGTCACCGCGCCGCGCTTCCGTGCATATGCCAGCGCACCCACCACGTACGGCGTCGTCCCGCTGGCCGTAATCCCCACCACCACATCCGCACGCGACAATTTCTTCGCGCGCAGATCGCGCTCCCCATTGCGCTCCGAATCCTCCGCCCCTTCCACCGCCTCGGTCAACGCCCGCTTTCCCCCCGCCGTCACCGCCTGCACCACGTTCCGCGAAACGCCAAACGTCGGCGGACATTCCGCCGCATCCTGCAGCGCCACCCGCCCGCTCGATCCCGCACCCACATAAATCAGCCGCCCACCGCGCTGCATCCCGCTCACAATCGCATCCACCGCCCGCGCGATCGCCGCAGTCTCCCGCCCCACCGCCGCCGCCACCTTGCGGTCCTCGAGGTTCATCAACCGCACAATCTCCACCGCCGTCATCCGGTCGAGCTTCCTGGACGCCGCCAGCCTATGTTCCGTTCCTCGTTCGTCCGTCAAGGTGCGTTTCTTTGTCCGAGAGCGCATCCCACCATTATAGCCACGCACAGCACGGGATAGTTTTTGGCGCCTAAATACCCAAGCCCGCCCCGCCGTCTCTTTGGAGTGCGGCAGCTCTGCTGCCGCTTTCACGGCGTATGCCCCGCCGCAAACATATCCAATTGCCCGCCGCCTCGCCGCTTCGCATCACAGCAACTCCTCCTCAATCCGCCGGCACCTGCCGGCAAATATCAGCTATGTTAGAAGGCGGGCAGCTTCACAACACGAAAACGCGGCAGTAAAGAATATTTCATGGAAGTTCTCAAAAAACTCTTCGAAGCGCATTTCGGTTCCCCGGCGGCGCACATCCAGCCTCTCAAAGGCGATCTCGGCGCTTCTGGCCGCAAGCTCATTCGCCTCGCCAGCGGCCCACACACCGCCATCGGCGTTCTCTATGACCTCCGCGAAGAAAACGCCGCCTTCCTCGAATTTTCCCGCCATTTTCGCCGCCACGGCCTGCCGGTTCCCGAAATCTATGCCGAAGACTTGAGCCACGGCGCCTATCTTGAGGAAGACCTCGGCGACACCACGCTCTTCGAATTCCTCTCCGAAAATCGTGACGGCGAAAACATTTCCCCGCAAGCCGTCGAAGCCTATCGCAAAGTCGTAACCGTCCTGCCGCGCTTTCAAGTCGAAGCCGGCCGCGATCTGAATTACGACGTTTGCTATCCCATTGCCAGCTTCGATCGCCAGTCCATCGCCTGGGATTTGAACTATTTCAAATACTATTTTCTCCGCCTCGCCGGCATCCCCTTCAACGAACAAGCTCTCGAAAACGATTTCAGCCGCTTGACGGACTTCCTCCTCGGCGCCCCGAGCGATTACTTCCTCTACCGCGATTTTCAGTCCCGCAACATCATGCTGCGCGATGGCCAGCCCTTTTTTGTGGATTATCAAGGCGGCCGCCAAGGCGCCCTGCAATACGACATCGCCTCGCTCTTGTTCGATTCCAAGGCCGACCTGCCGCCCGCTCTCCGCCAGCAGTTGCTCGATCATTATCTCGACGCGCTCTCCCGCTTCATTCCTCTCGACCGCCAAGCCTTCCTGCACCACTACTACGCCTACGTCTACGTCCGCCTCATGCAGGCGCTAGGCGCTTACGGCTTTCGCGGCTTCTACGAACGCAAGCTTCATTTCCTGCAAAGCGTCCCCTACGCGCTGAAAAACCTCCGCTGGCTGCTCCACAACGTCACGCTGCCCATCGCCCTGCCCACGCTCCTGAATGCCTTCGAAAACATGCTGGCCTCGCCGAAATTGCAGACCATCGCCGCGGATACGGAAAATCTCACCGTGCGCATCTTCAGCTTTTCCTTCCACCGGGATTTTCCACGCGACGAGTCCGGTAACGGTGGCGGCTTCGTTTTCGATGGCCGCGGCCTCCCCAATCCCGGACGTGAAGAGCGTTTCAAAACGCTCACCGGCAAGGACGCCCCGGTCATCGAATGCCTAAATCAGCAGGAAAGCGTGCATCAATTTCTCGCCAGCGTCCTTTCGCTCGTGGACTCCAGCGTCAGCGCCTATCAGCGCCGCGGCTTCAAAAATCTCATGGTTTCCTTCGGCTGCACCGGCGGCCAGCACCGCTCCGTCTATCTAGCCGAGCAACTGGCCAAACATTTGCGCGCCCGCAACGGCGTCGAGGTGGTCGTGCGCCACCTCGAGCTGGAGAAGCTCGCCAAATGATCCTGAATCTCATGTCACCGGCTGCAGTGTGCTCCACTCAGGTTTCTCGGCCTCGTGCCTGTTGTAGTGGCGGATCTTTAGATCCGCTCTTCTCTCTTCTCTGCGCCCTCTGCGTTCTCCGTGCCCCCTGCGTTAAATCCCTTTCCTGGTTTTCCCTCGCCACTCATCACTCGCCACTCGCCACTTCGCCGTTCCTCCGGGCACCCCAATGAAAGCCATGATCCTAGCCGCCGGCCTAGGTACCCGCCTCCGCCCGCTAACCGACTCGCGCCCCAAAGCCCTGGTCGAACTCTCCGGCCGCACGCTCCTCGAAATCACCCTCTCCCGCCTCCGCTCCTTCGGCATAACCGAAGTGATCATCAACGTCCATCACTTCGCCGACATGGTGATCGAATATCTCCAAGCCCACAACAATTTCGGCATGCGCATCGAAATCTCCCTCGAAGAAAATTTGCTCGGCACCGGCGGCGGCCTCAAAAAAGCCTCCTGGTTTTTCCTGGAAGATTCCCGGCGCGACAATTCGAGCCACGTTGACGTACCCTTCCTTCTTCACAACGTCGACGTCCTCAGCACCTTCGATCTCCCCCGCATGGTGCAATCTCACCAGGAAAATCGCGCCCTAGCCACCCTCGCCGTCCAACACCGCGAATCCTCCCGCTATCTCCTCTTCAACGACCAACTCCAACTCTGTGGCCACCGTATCGCCGGCGAGGACACTGTCATCCCGGTCTCCGCGCATGTCACCCGGCACTCCCCCGATGACACCCCGCTCTCACAAGGTGCCATCCCACTCTCCCCCGGTGTCATCCCGAGCGTAGCGAGGGATCTGCTTTTGTCGCAACCTCTCCAAGCTCTGGCCTTCTCCGGCATCCACGTAATCTCCCCCCGTCTCCTCCCCCTGCTCACCGAGGAAGGCATCTTCTCCATCATCGACCCCTACCTCCGCCTCGCCTCCCAAGGCGAAAACATCCTCGCCTTCCGCTCCGACGATTCCTACTGGCGCGACCTCGGCAAGCCCGCCGACCTGACGCAAGCCGCCCGCGATCTAAGCAAAGGAGTTGTTCTTGGATAAGTACGCAGTGGGAATGGGGCCCTCTTCCCGATTCTTCTCTGCGACCTCCGTGCCTCTGTGTCCCTCTGTGTAAAATTCTTTCTTTTCTTTTCTCCCTTACTTCCTCATTGGTTTTTCCAGCCTCCATTTTCGCGCTCGGGCTCGTGCCTTGTAACATACACCATTCTGGTGCATACTGGTGCTATGAGCACTCCCAAAAAAACGGTTCGCCAAAGCGTTAGCCTTCCCGCCAACGTCGCGGCCAAGGTTCGCAGCCTGGCCAAATCCCGCAGACTCAGTTCCAACCGCATGCTGGTGGAACTCATCGAGAACGGCATCGAGGCGGAAAAGCGCAAACAGCAGGAGTTTTTCGAACTAGCCGAACTTTTCCGCAAGGCCACCGACCCTCAGGAAGCCAAGCGCCTCGGAGATAAGCTGGGCCGCATGGTTTTTGGCGCCCAAACGCTCGTTGGCGATTGATGCCCAAGATCGCGAATTGGGACAGTTTGCCGCCAAACGGCCGGCAACACCTGATGGATCGCATGCGCGACCGCTCCATCAGCATCGCCGACCTCAATCAACTTCGTCTCTGGATCGCGTCGCAGCCCGAAGTGCCGGAAGGTGATTGGTTTAAGACTTCGGTTCCTTCAAACTCTGCGCCTGCGGCCCGTTCCCCAAAACGTTCTTATTTCGCGGCCAGCCCGCCAAAGGCGAATCCCTATAGCAAGGAGTACTCCGTGACGGCAATGCTCGCCACACCCGATCTTTCCTCAAGACCCCTTCGCCTAACCCACGCCGGCTTCCCCGACGCGCCTTTTGCGCTCCGGTCGGTTCTCCGGAGCGAAGAATCCCGCCTCCGCCACGACCAAACCTGGCCCATGGTCCTCGCCCACCTCGACCACCGCCTCGCCCTTCCCACCTAGTGCGTCTGCAGTTCAGCGAAGAAACGTCTTTCTTCTACATCGCTCCCACGGACCCCCGCCACGACAACCCCGCGCCTCCTCGGATTTGAGGCAAAGGTCTTTTTTGGCTTAGTTCTTCAGAGGTTCCAGTTTCGCCTGCGGGAAGGGGTCTTACTTGCGAGAATCAGGAAAAAGATTCTTCGCTACGATTATCACCAGAGCCAAAAAGTTAGCAATCGACGTGGAAACGAGTGCGATTAAAACGTTGTTGTCAAGATGGAAGTAGCTCCCCTTTGACCCGGATAACCAAACCATCTTCAAGATGTTGTTTGTCCACCAAATGTTTATTCCCAGCACAAACCCGAACAGCATCCATTTCAGCAGGTAGGCTTGGAACCAATCCAACCACGGCCGCGAGAGAGCGGATTGACTCTTCGATTGGAATCCTTGAAGTTCCTGGACGGCATCCGTAAGAGACATGCTGTCTGCTAGAGATACTTCTAGCCCCCCCAGCTTGGGCTCGGGTATTTGGAATCCTGCTTTCGGTTTCTCCGGTGGGGGTTGATCGGCCATGTTGACTCATGCCGCTTGTTGCTGTCTACGAACAAATTCCTCTTCTATCAGTTCGTTTGGAATTTCTGGTTCACTCCAAGGGGATAATGTGCCTGTCCTTCGAGCCAAATCCCATGCGTACCCAGGCTCATGAGTGAACATTGAGAGTTGAAGGGCGGACAGTCGGCTGTATCTCCGCCAAACTGATTCAAGTAGCGATTTTGTTCGCTCATCCAAAGGAATCACCTGCCCGTTCCCTTGCGGAGGCTGCGTGATCGGGGAAGCCCCGAATTTCTTATATTCTCTGTAAAGCACAGGAACCACAGGGCCGTAACGCCACGCCTGGATCGTATCTGCGATGAGCGGACTCTTAGAGAAGACGAGCGACCAGCCGTGTGCCAGGTACACGAGTTTTTGCAGTTTCAGTGGATCAATAGGCACGTGGTCCCGGTCTCCCAGGGCGAGGAAGTACTTTGCGACGTTTTTTGCAGAATAAACGTAAGCCATTCTTCAGCTCCAAGCTGCTCAAGCAGCCAAGGATATGCTCCATCTGGTCTGATGCCGTAACGTACTTCTAAAGTATAACTCAATCCAGACCCACGGTCTTCTCCTACACCCACCACCTGTTGCTGCCCATCATGAAAGGTCTTGGTCTTCAGCGATCTGCCCTAGCTTCTTCCATGGCCGCGATGGCTTCGGCGCTGGTGACGCCGGGGAAGTCTTCGATAAAGTCGCTCAAACTTCGTCCATGCTCCAAATAGTCGGTCAGGGACTTGAACGGCACGCGGGTTCCCCGAAACACGGGCTCGCCGCCGAGAATCCCCGGGTTCCTTACAATAAGGCTCGAAGACATTTCACTGCCTCCCCTTCGTGGAGTGCAGCCCATTTTCGCCCGCCTGTCCTCATGTAGCGGCCGCCTTCCGAGGCCGGCGCTACGCTCCTAGTCAGCCTCTAAAGCGTCCGGATCCCTCGATCATCTCCCGCTGAGGCCCCCGCATCTTCCTCGAATCCTCTCCAATCTCATCTTGACAGCCGTTTGCCCTTCGCGTATAGTACGACTCGGGTATAATTGCGATTTGGTAGCGCCAGCATCCTGCTGGCGTTTTTTGTTCTTCGCCAAATTGTTTGCGTAAGTCCCCTAGAATCTGCACTTACGAGCGTCGCACCCACAAGTGCTTTAGAATCCGCACTTCCAACAACTCTCGCAAGTGTTGCAAACACAGCCTTTAAAGTACCTTTAGAATCAACACTTACAGAACATTTTGGAAGTGTTGCAAACAAAGCCCTTAAACCACCCTTAGAATCAACACTTACGCGAAATCCCTTCGTAACTACCTTTAGAATCAACACTTGCAAAAAACAGGGGGGGTGGGGGGTGTTATGGTTAACTAGGCTACGAAATGCACCGCCAGGAAGGACGCGTTGCCTACGGACGGCCCGTAAGCAACTTGTGGGATTCTTCTTCTGACTGAAAACTGAAAACGAACAACTTAGAACTGTTTCATTGTGCTGGCGCCGCCGCCGTAGCAAATCCAAACGCCCGCATCACCGCATCGTGCAGCGCCGGCCGCACCTGAGCGATCTTCATATTCTCCCGCGTCGGATTCACGCGGTTCGTCAGCAGCACCACAAAAATCTGCCGGTCCGGATCAATCCAGATCGAAGTCCCCGTAAATCCCGTATGCCCAAAGCTATGCGCCGAAAAATAGTGCCCGCTCGACCCGCCTTCGGTTGGCACCGCCCAGCCCAGCGTGCGTGTCCCTCCTGAAAGCTGTTGCGGTGTCGTGAACTGCGCCACCGTCACACGCCGCAAAATCCGCTGGTGCGCATAGACTCCGCCATTCAGCATCATCTGGCAAAACGCCGCCAAATCCGCCGCCGTACTGAACACCCCCGCATGCCCCGAAACTCCGCCCATCGCATACGCATTCTCGTCGTGAACTTCTCCCTGCACCAGCCGGTGCCGCAATTGATTGTCGATTTCCGTCGGCGCAATCTGCGGCCACAGTTTTTTCGCCGGCCGGTACATGGTGTCCTTCATCCCCAGCGGCGCAAAAATATCGTTCTTGGCCAGCTCATCCAGCTTCCTGCCCGTCAGCCGCTCGATAATCTCCGCCATCAAAATAATTCCCAGGTCCGAATACACTTCCTTGGTCCCCGGCTCGTACTCCAGCGGCTCTGCAAAAATCCTCGTCAGCGTCTCTTGCTTGCTCTTCGACGTCCGCCAATACTCCTTGAACGGCGGCAGCCCCGACGTGTGCGTCAACAAATGCCGCACCGTCACTTTGTGCCGCCACTCGGCGTTCGGCCCGCTCGCCCACTCCGGCAAATACCGCTCGACCTTGGCATCCAGATCCAGCGGAACAGGGAAGTCCCCCTCCGCCAATTTCGCCACCAGCGGCGTCGTGGCCACCACCTTCGTCAGCGAAGCAATGTCGTACATCGTCGCTGGCACAGTAGCCGCGGCCTTCGCGTCATAGCTCAGTTTCCCGAACGCCTGCACCGCCACTTTGCCGCGGTACCCCACCGCCAGTGTCGCGCCCGGAAACGCCTTGTCCGCAATGGCCTTCTCGATCACTTCATACGCCGGCTGCAACTGTGCTTCGCCGCGTACATCCATCGGCTGCAGCTTCATCGCGTTCGCCGCCAGCTCCATCCCAAATCCAGCCTTCAAATTCACTCCGGGGATGCTCACCGGCAAATGCCCGCGCACGGGAATCTCTCCAAACAACGCTCGCGCCGCGGAAATCTGCGCCACGTCGCTAATCCCGAACGCCGCCAGCCAAGTCTCCGCCTTCGGAAAACTCTCGATCACGTACGGGCTCCCGAATCCCACCGTAATCACCGGCTTCCCGCTGCTGAAAACTTTTTCGGCCAGCGCCGCCTGCTCCTCCGGCACGTCCACGTCCCCCTTGCGGTCGCTCACGCTCACAAAAAACGCCAGTATCGCGATGTCGTAGCTGTCCGGCGATGGCAGCTTCAGCGTTTCCGCTTTCACGAATTTCGTGTCCGCCCGCAGCGTCGTCAGCGCATCGAATCGCGAACGCAGCTCGCGCTCCAGATCCTCGCCGGGATACGGCTCCGGGTCCGCATACATCGCCACCAGCAGCGCCCGCGCCGGCTTCGTCCCATCCAGCGGCAGCCGTTTCGGCGTATCGCGCAGCAGCGTCACGCCGCGATCCGAAATGTCCTGCGCCTCCTTCTGCCAGGCCACGCTGCCAAATTTCTGATTGATCGCATTTACATCCACCAAACGATTCTTGCTCAGTCCCAGCCGCGCCTTCGCTTGCAGAATCCGCCGCACGGAAGCGTCCAGCCGCGCGCGCGAAATTCTTCCCGATTTCACCGCCGCCTTCAGCGCCTCGAACGCCGCATCCGGCACCGGCGGTATCAGCAGCGCATCCGCGCCCGCCAAAATCGCCCGCACCGCCGCTTCTCCCGGCGCATACCGCACGGTGATTCCGCCCATGTCCATCGCGTCCGTCACCACCAGGCCCTGGAATCCCAACTCGTCGCGCAGCAATCCCGTCAAAATATTCGCGCTCAGCGTCGCCGGCGTATTCGCGTCCGGCTCCAGCGCCGGCACCGAGAGGTGTCCCGTCATCACGCTGCTCACGCCTGCGGCCATCGCCGCGCGAAACGGCGCCAGCTCCAGCTTCTCAATCCGCTCGCGATCCGCATGAATCACCGGCAAATCGATGTGCGAATCGCTGGCCGTATCGCCATGTCCCGGAAAATGTTTTGCCGTCGCCATCCCGCCGTTATCTTCCACGCCGCGCACGAACGCGGCAACATACTCGCTCACGCGCGCCGGATCTTCTCCGAACGACCGCGTATTGATAATTGGATTCCTCGGATTGTTGTTCACGTCCGCGTCCGGCGCATAAATCCATTGAATCCCCACCGCCCGCGCTTCCAGCGCCGTAATTTTCCCCATCGTGTAAGCATCTTGCGGATTTCCCGCCGCGGCCAGCGCCATCGCTGTCGGAAACGACGTCCCCTCGTCCAGCCGCATCGCCGTTCCGCGCTCGAAGTCCGCGCCGATCAGCAGCGGCAACTTCGATTTCGCCTGCAACTGATTCGTCAGCACTGCCGTGGGATACGCCTGGCTTTTCAAGAATCCCAGCGGCGAGCGCTGCGTCGCGTTGATGAACCCGCCCACGTGCAAATCCTCAACGTCGTGCATCATCTGCTGGTACGCCGCCGCATCGCTCGGCGTGAAGCTTCCGTGATACGTGGTAAAAAGCAGTTGCCCGATTTTTTCGTCCGCGCTCATTTTGCGCAGCGTCGTTTTGACCCATTGGCTCGCCGCGGCCGAAAGCCGCCGCCCCGCGCCACTTGCGGTGGAATTTTTCTTGCTGGTGACGGATGTCTTGCCGGAGGAAGACCGATTCTGACTGCGCACGGTGTGGGCCATAAGAAGTATCGTCAAAACGCCGCAAAGCAGAACGCCCGCGTTGCATGTTCTCCTCAAAAAGGATTCCCCCGCTCCGCGCTCGATCGCTTCTTTTGTATATAACACACGCACATCACCCTCACAACGCGCCCGCACGCGCCAATTTCCAGAATATCATTGCAAGGATCATGTTCAGTATCATGCGCCCCTTCCAACTTCGTCGGCAAGCATTCCGTAAAGCGCGCGCAGTAATTTGCATCGCCCTCGCTGCGGTTTTCTGCGCCCCGGGATACGCCGCCAAAAAACATGCCGGCCGCGCCGCCCGCGTGCAGACCGGTATCGATGTCCTCGAATCACAAAAGTTCGCGCCGCTTCGCGGAAAGCACATCGGCCTCATCACCAATCATACGGGCGTCGATTCTCAGGGCCGCGGCACGATCGAACTTCTTGCCCACGCCCCCGGCGTGCATCTCGTCGCCCTCTTCAGCCCCGAGCACGGTCTCGCCGGCCGCTTCGACCAAAAAGTTTCTTCCTCCAAGGACCCCGCCACCGGCTTGCCGGTTTTCAGTCTCTATGGAGACACGCTTCGTCCCACGGATCAAATGCTCGAAGGCATCGACACTCTTGTCTTCGATCTTCAGGACGCCGGCGTCCGCTTCTACACCTACACCACCACCCTCGCCTACTGCATGGAGGAAGCTGCGAAGCGCAACATCGCATTCTTCGTGCTCGACCGTCCCAATCCGCTCGGCGGAGAAATCGTCGAAGGCCCCATGCTCGATTCCGACAAGACCAGCTTCACGGCTTATTTTCCTTTGCCCGTTCGTTACGGTCTCACCATCGGCGAACTCGCTCAATTATTCAACACAGAAAATCACATCCACGCCGACCTCCACGTCATCGCCATGAAGAACTGGCGCCGCAACTATTTTTACGAGAGCACCGGTTTACGCTGGATTCCTCCTTCGCCCAACCTGCGCACGTTGAAAGGAACGATCCTTTATCCCGGTCTCGAAATTTTGCAGAATGCCGGCGTCTCCGTCGGCCGCGGCACGGAGACGCCCTTCGAGGAATTCGGCGCGCCTTGGATCAATGGCGACGATGTCGCCACCGCGCTCAATAACCGCCATCTTCCCGGCGTGCGTTTCGTCGCGCAGCCTTTTATTCCCGTCGCCGGCCTCTACAGCGGACAGCGTTGCGGCGGCGTCAGCGTTCGCGTCGTGGATCGTGCAGCGGTTCGTTCCATGCGCGTGGGCCTCGAAGTCGCCGCCGTTTTGCATAAACTCTATCCCGGCCACTTTGATCCCGCGAAATTGCTCCCACTCATGGGAAACGCGGACACCATTCAACAATTGCAAAACGCCACTGCTCCCGAGCAAATTGTTTCGAGTTGGAACACCGCGCTCGCCGCCTTTGAACAGATCCGCCGCAAATACTTTCTCTACAAGTAGTTTCGCGCACTTGGAGCGGCTTCCGCCTCGGCTTACAGCGCGATAATTTGCGCGGCACATGTAACGAAGCGCCGCTATACGACACTACTGATTATCGGCATCCGGCGCTGCGGGATGTAGTGCAATACCCCCCAGCAATTTGTGGTAAAATCGCCCTTATGCGCATCGTTTCCTTGCTTCCGTCGGCCACGGAGATTCTCTTCGCGCTCGGCTTCGACCACGAAATCGTCGGCGTCAGCCACGAATGCGATTATCCGCCGAACGCCCGCACGAAACCCGTGGTCATTCACTCGCGCATGCCACACGATGCTTCCCCTGCGGAAATCGACGCGCTCGTTCGCGAATACGTTCACCGCGGCGAAAGTTTGTACGCGGTCGATGCGGAGGTGCTGGAAGCGTTGACCCCGGATCTGATTGTCACTCAGGACTTGTGCCACGTCTGCGCCGCTTCTCCCGATGATCTGGCCACCGCCCTCGCGCGCTTCGATCGGCGCCCGGAAGTTCTTTGCCTCAATCCGCAGGATCTCGGCGACGTGTGGCGCGACATTCTCTGGGTCGGCGAAGAAACCTGCCGCGGCCCTCGCGCCGAAGCGCTCATCAAGCAAATCGGCACGCGCCTAGGCGAGCTCCAGCATCAATTGAAAAACATTTCCGAACGCCCGCGCGTTGCTTTTCTCGAATGGCTCCAGCCCATTTACGTTGGCGGCCACTGGGTTCCGGAAATGATCGCGCGCGCCGGCGGCGAAGACGTTTTCGGCATCGCCCGCACGCCGTCTTTCCGTGTTTCCATCGATGACGTCATCGACGCCGCGCCCGAAATTCTTCTCATCGCGCCCTGCGGCTATCGCGCCGAACAAGCCCGTGAAGAATATCGCGCCATGGAATTTCCCGAGGCCTGGCACGCCATGCCCGCCGTTCGCAACGGTCGCGTCTACGCCCTCGAAGCCAACAGTTATTTTTCGCGTCCCGCTCCGCGCCTGATCACCGGCATCGAAGCCCTCGCCAAACTTTTCCATCCCGCCATCGAAGTCTCCCGCGAAGCCGAACGCGCCGTCCTCCCCATCCCCGCCGAAACCCGCACCGCCCGCGCCGCCTCCGTCTAATATCCACATTGTCCTC
>JAYVMO010000050.1:0-5750 GCA_043758915.1 Acidobacteriota bacterium
CAGGTTTGAAATCGTTGTTGGCCTTCCCCAAGGCACGGTTGGCCGCTCGGCGGCCACGGTTGAATGGAATGGTAAAGCGCACGGCAATTATGGCTGGTAACGTTCTGGCCACGCTGGTTTTGTTGGCAACCTTCCTCGCACAGGGGGCCAGCGCGCAGATCGCCAAGGTCGTGGACCAGGCAGGCCGGCAACTGTTTGTAAACGGCGATCCGCCGGTAACGGCCAAACTTACGGCAACTGCCGCCAAGCCGCGCACAACCATCTACCTCCCTGCTGAATCTTCCTTCACGGGACGCGAACGTCCGGCGATGAACATGGGCCGCGACGGGGTTGAAAAACTCGTACGGGAAGCAGCGGACCGGCATCGCGTGGACCCGGCATTGGTCCGCGCGGTGATCGAAACGGAATCCAACTGGAACCCTTCGGCGTACTCGCGCAAAGGCGCGGGCGGCCTGATGCAGTTGATTCCCACGACAGCACAACGATTTGGAGCAAATGACGTGTTCAACCCGCAACAAAATATCGACGCCGGGGTTCGTTACCTGAAGATGTTACTGCAACGATACAATGGCAACCTGGATTTGGCCCTGGCGGCGTACAATGCGGGTGAGGGGGCCGTTGATCGGGCTCACGGCATCCCCGCGTTCCGGGAGACCCGGAACTACGTTCATAAGGTGCAGGATGCCTACTTCCGGCCTGGCTCGGGACGTCTTGCGGATGCGTTCATCAATGCACGCGCAATCCACCGGGATGTTGCTCCGAGCGGCCGCATCGTCTTCACGAATGAATGGTAGTTGAAGGGATGTAGCTCGCGCAT
This sequence comes from Acidobacteriota bacterium, assembly GCA_043758915.1. Classification (GTDB taxonomy): domain Bacteria; phylum Acidobacteriota; class Terriglobia; order Acidiferrales; family UBA7541; genus Acidiferrum. Next base: position 818 of record JAYVMO010000050.1, read on the forward strand.
GACCGCTGGCAGAAAAATTTTCCTCAAGATGTTCGCCCGCGCTTCGCCGGTTTTCCTTGCGCTGGCTGCCGTGGGCTTGAGCGCGCCTATTTTGCTCGCGCGCGCCAACGCCGCGCCTGGGACCGCCACGGCAAAGCGTCAGGCTGCTTCCGCGCAATTTGGCAAGGCGGAAGAGCAGCGCGCCAATCTCAATAGCAAGCACGCGGACAAGCGCTCCCTGGCCGATTACAAAGCGGTGCTGGCCAGCTACCGCCGCGTCACGCTGATCACGCCCCGCGCGCCGGAAGTGGCGGATTCCCTGCTGGCCATCGCCGAGCTTTACACCGAAATGGGGGAGCGCTTCGGACGCAACTACTATCAGTTGGCGGTGGATTCCTACCGGTTCCTCGTGAACGAGTATCCCACCAGCCGCTATTGCCAGGATGCCATGCTGCGCACCGCGAAGCTGCAGAGGGAGCAATTGGGCCATGCGGTGCTGGCGTCGAAAACTCTCGAAGAGTTTTTGAAACGGTATCCGCGCTCGACGCGTAAGCGCGAAGCTCAGGAATCGCTGGCGGAGATGGCGCTCTTGCGGAATAGCGAAACGCCCGCGGATGGCAAGCATACGTCAGCAGCGGCAACTTCAGCGGGGCGGGACTCTGCTGAAGAAGCTGCTCCTGTTCGCTCGCACTCCGGAGGAAGTTTACCTGCGTGGACGGATTCAGAAGGAATCCCGCGCATTCGGCGAATCCGCGCCAGTGCGAATGGCGAGGCCACGCGCGTGACCATCGACCTCGAAGGCAGCGTGCAATACACCTCGGCGCGCATCGCCAATCCCGACCGCATCTTTTTAGATTTGCACGCAGCGCGACTGACGCCGGAAGTGGCGCGCGGCAATGTCCAAGTGGACGGCAAGCTACTCAGCGCGGTGCGCGTGGCGCAGAACCAGGCAGGAGTGGTGCGCGTGGTGTTGGACGTGAACGGCGTGAAGGATTACACCGCTTCGCTCATGAGCAATCCACCGCAACTCATCATCGATCTTTACGGCAGCGCTGCCCCCAGCGCGCCGGTGCGCACGGCCAAAGCGCAGCGCGCCCAGCAAGCGCCCGCTTCGGAGGAATCGGCGGCGCGTGGAAATATTTTTTCAGCGGAAAAGGCCTCGGTGGAGTCTGTTTCTTCGAAGACGAGCGTCGTCGATCCCCATTCTTTGCCTGCCAGAACTTCCGCGGAAGCAAACAATGCGGTACGCGGGTCGCTCGGCGCGAGGACAACTTCGGCGGTGGCACGCAACGCGGCGCCAAGCGCAAAATCCGCGCGTACGAAATCGGCGAGGGCCGCGAATGGCAGCTCCAAGCCAGACTTGATCCAGCCGACGGTTGCGCCGCCACCCACGCGTGACGGCGAAGCCACGCTCACGCGCGCGCTGGGCCTGAAGATCGGGCGCATCGTGATCGACGCGGGCCACGGCGGGCACGACACCGGAACCATCGGGCCCACCGGATTGATGGAAAAAGATCTTTGCCTGGATGTGGCGCTGCGGCTCGGAAAAATCATCCGGCAGCGGTTGCCCGGCGCCGACGTGGTGTTCACGCGCTCGGACGACACGTTTATTCCGCTCGAGGAGCGGACAAACATTGCCAATCAGGCCAGGGCGGACTTGTTCATCTCCATTCACGCGAACTCCAGCGAAAACCACGCCGCGCGCGGCATCGAAACCTATTACCTGAACCTGAAAGGCTCGGCCGAAGCCATGGCGGTGGCCGCGCGGGAAAATGCCGCCTCGCAGCAAGGGATTCACGATCTGCAAGATTTGGTGAAAAAGATCGCACAAACGGAGAAAATCGACGAGTCGCGGGAATTCGCGGAAGATATCCAGGATTCACTCTCGAAGCGCGTGCAGAAGAGCGCCACGAAGGTAAAAAATCGCGGCGTGCGCAAGGCGCCTTTCGTGGTATTGATCGGCGCGGATATGCCTTCGATCCTCACGGAAATATCGTTCCTCAGCAACCCTGCCGACGAACAGCTTCTGAAGAAGCCGGAACAGCGGCAGCGCGTCGCCGAGGGGCTGTATCAGGGCGTGGCCAGCTATCTCCAGAGCCTCAACAGCGTAACGATGAATCTGCCGGCCAAGCCGGGGTCGGGGCGGCCAACCACTCCTCCAGTTGAACAATCGCGTAACCAACAGTAGTCTGTTGGTGTCTAATCCAACGGTAGGGCTTCGCTCCGGGATGAGCGCGAGGGATGCCTAAGTTCTGCTTCGCCAGGTTTTTCGCTATAGCCGCTCTGCTGCTGGCCCTCGCCGCCGCGCCGCATTCGTCCGCACAGCAATCGGTGCTGCCCGATCGCTTTGGGTCGTGGTCGGCTTCTTCCCCTGTCAGCGAACTCAAACCTGAGGATCGGCCCGAGCAACTAAAAGAAACGGGATTCGTCAATTCACCGGTACGGAGCTATTCCTCCGCAGGACGAACACTGACCGTCGCGCTTTTCCACTTCCACGATCCTAGCAGCGCCTACGAAATTTATACTTCGCGTATTTCGCCGGATATGAACCCATCGACGGTTGGCCCCCATACAGGCGTTGATCAAAACAAACTACTGGCACTCGTCGGGAATGTGGTAGTTGAAATCTGGCCGCCGCAGAGTCCCTCGACCCAAGAACTGGCTGAATTGTTGAAGTTCATCCGTGCGAGCTCCGATTTGACGCCGCTGCCGCCGATACGGACGTATTTGCCGGAGGGTTTTGCCGGCGGCACGCAGCGTTACGCTCTGGGACCCGCGGGGTTTCAGGCGGCGGTGGAATCGCTCCATCGGAGCGAGTATTCGCGGCTGGCGCCGGAGGCCGGGTTCAAGTCGGGCGCGGAGGCGATGTTTGCGCATTATCACAGCGGCAAAGACGATGCAGTTTTGCTGCTGATCGAGTACCCCACGCCACAACTTGCCGGGCTGCACTTGAAACATCTGGAGCAGGCGCTATCCTCCGAGGCGAAACAGGCGGGGACCACCATAGAGCGCAAGGCCTCGCTGCTGTCCATCGTGCTGGCGCCCACTTCGGCGAAGTACGCACAGAGCTTGCGAAACGCGGTGAATTACGAGACGCAAGTGACCTGGAATGAGCCGACACACACGCTGACGGATCCGCCCATCGTGACGACGGTTGCAAAGATCATCCTCACCACAGGCGTATTGATGGTCGTGGCATTCGTGCTGGGCATGGCGTTTGGCGGAGTTCGCCTACTCACCAAGATCTTTTTCCCCGGCAAAGTGTTCGACCGGCCGGATCAGATGGATGTCCTGCAACTGGGTTTATCGAGCAAGAGCATCAATTCCCGTGACTTTTACTGACGCTCCGGTCCAGAGCGACGAATACTTTCCACCCACGTCTAAATTTAGCTCGGGTACTTTGCGCGGCTTGGTGCCAACGCCAAGGTGTCGTAAAATTCGAGGTTGCACTGCCGGAGATACTTTTAACAATGCCTGGTTTCAGATGGAATCGTAAGAACCGTTTCTGCCGGCGGAAGCCCTTCGCGGGAGATGTGTTGTTGGTGTCTCTCGCGGCTGCCTTGCTCGCACCCGGGTGCCAAAAGACGGCTGCCGGTGACCCGGCGGGAGGTGCGCCACCGGCCATGCCGGTGCAGGTGCAGATCGCGAAGTCGCAGAATATCCCTGATACGACCGAGTATCTGGCGATCCTCAAGTCGCGGCACTCCGCGACTATCAATCCGCAGGTCGAGGGACAGATCACGAAAATTTTCGCGAAGTCCGGAGACCGCGTGAAAGCCGGGACGCTGCTGCTGCAAATCGACCCCTTGAAGCAGGAAGCCACGGTGAGCGGCCAGGAGGCGAGCCGCTCGGCCCAGGAAGCTAACTTGCGTTACGCCAAGATTTCGCTGGAGCGTTCGCAAAAGCTTTTTGCCGCGGGGGTCATCAGCAAGCAGGATTTTGACAACGCGCAGACCAGCTATGATGCGGCGCTCGCGCAACTGAAATCGCTGGACGAACAGGTGAGGCAGCAAAAAGTCGAGCTGCACTATTACAGCGTCACCGCGCCGATGGACGGGCTGGTGGGCGACATTCCCGTGCATGCGGGAGACCGGGTGACGTTTTCCACGGTATTAACGACAGTGGATGAGCCAGGCGCGCTGGAAGCTTACATTTACGTTCCTGCGGAACGCGCCAAAGACCTGAAGACCGGCCTGGCGGTGCGCCTGTTGGATGAAGCCGGCAATGCCGTCAGTAACACACGCATTACATTTGTTTCGCCGCAGGTGGATACCGATACGCAGGCGGTTCTCGCCAAGGCCTTCGTCGAAAATCCGCAAAGTAAGTTGCGCATCGCACAACAGATGCGCGCGCAAGTGATCTGGGGGACGCATGAAGGCACGGTGATTCCGGTGCTCGACGTAACGCGGATCAACGGGCAGTTCTTTGCATTTCTGGCGGTCAAGGACGGAAACGGAACGGTTGCGCGTCAGAAGCTTTTGAAAGTCGGCGATACCGTCGGAAATGACTATGCCGTGCTGGAGGGGCTGAAGCCCGGCGACCACATCATCGTATCCGGTTTGCAGTTCCTGCAAGATGGCGCTGCCGTGAGCGAACAAATCCAGAACCCGGAGAACAGCGCCGCCGCGGCCACGGGCAACTCCAAGGTAACGCGCCAGGCGCCGCCGAAGAGATGAGTGGCGCGACTCTAATCCAATCCAAGGCGGGCACCGGCATTGTTCGTTGACTTTTTTATTCGCCGCCCGGTGTTTGCGACGGTTTGCGCGCTGATGATTATTCTCGGCGGGGCAATCTCCATTCCCACGCTACCGATCGCGGAATTCCCCGACCTTGCGCCGCCTCAAGTGGTGGTCCGCAGCGGGTACAACGGAGCCAACGCGCAAACCGTGGAATCGGCGGTGACCATTCCGTTGGAACAAGCCATTAACGGCGTGGAAGGAATGAAGTACATCAC
>JAYVMO010000051.1:0-5477 GCA_043758915.1 Acidobacteriota bacterium
CACTTCCTGTTCGCGGCGGCTGAGGTTAGTGACCGAGTCCGTTTTCAGGCGGCGTCCCTGGCTGGTGAGGATGGAATCCACGAAACCGGAGAGGAGCTGGCGCGGAACCCAGAAGCCACCATTGGCGACGAGCGGGAGAGCGCGAATCAACTGGTCACGGGCTTCGACGTAAGTGAGGAGACCCTTGACGCCCATACGCAGCAGCGAATAGCTGTTGGTTTCCACATGCTGCTCGCCGACGACGATGAGGCGGGCTTCGGGATAGCGTTCCATAATGTTAGCGAGGAGCGCGCCGGTGGCGGGCTTGGCGGCGTGGGCATCGATCACAAAAACCTGAGCAGGAGGGGTCTCGACGCTGCGCAAGTCGGGAGCAAGCGTGGATTCAAGCTGCTTGACGATAATCTTAAACGGAGCCTTGGCCAGAATGCGCTCGAACTCGCTCAGCACCAAAGGGTGCGGCGAGAGGATGCAAACCGTTAGTTTGGAGGCGGTCTTTTTAGTAGCCACGGTTATCTATTTTCCAGCCTAGTGAAAACTGTTCAAAGGGGCAAGAACCTTCGGCGTAGCTGTTCTCGAACTGTAACGTGACAGGTACGCAGCATTTCCGTAGCGCCCTTTCCGGGGTTAGGCGAGCACGCGCAGGAGAATCTCGACGATGCGGGCGGCGGCCTGGCCGTCCCAGAGCGGGGGAATGCGACCGGATTTGCCGTTCCCTTTCAATACGTTTTGTGCGGCATCGATGATTTTGGCGGGGTCGGTGCCGACCAGGAGATTGGTGCCTTGGGAGATGGTGATGGGGCGCTCGGTGTTTTCGCGGAGCGTAAGGCAAGGGACGCCCAGGGCGGTGGTTTCTTCCTGAATGCCGCCGGAGTCGGTAAGTACGAGGGTGGCCTTGCTAAGGAGGCAGAGAAAGTCCAGATAACCGACTGGAGGGATAAGGCGAAGCTGGGGGTGGTGCGCGATGCGAGCTTGGGTGAGGCGCTGATGGGTGCGGGGATGGACCGGGAAGATGACAGGGATTTCGGCGGCAACGGCATTCATGGCACCGAGGAGTTGGCTGAGCTTTTCGGTGGAATCGACGTTGGAAGGGCGGTGGAGGGTTAGAACGGCGAAACGGCGCCAGTTTGCGCCTTCTTTGAGGCCGAGATCATCGCCGATGGGAGACTGCTGGGCGATGGGGAGGAAGTGGCGGAGAGAGTCGATCATGACGTTGCCAACGAGGTGAATGGCGTCGCGGGGGCGGCCTTCCTTAAGGAGGTGGTCGATGGCATCTTTTTCGGTAACAAAGAGAAAGTCGGCGATGGCGTCGGTAAGGATGCGGTTGATCTCTTCGGGCATGGTGCGGTCAAAACTGCGCAGGCCGGCTTCGACGTGGGCTACCCGGATGCCGAGCTTGACGGCGGCCAGGGAGACAGCGATGGTGGAATTGACGTCGCCAACGACTAGAACCAGGTCGGGTTTGTGGTCGAGAAGGACGGGTTCGATGCGCTTGAGGATCTCGGCGGTTTGCGCGGCGTGGGAGCCGGAGCCGACTTCGAGATTGACGTGCGGCGCGGGAATGCCCATTTGGCGGAAGAAGATGTCGGAGAGTTTCTCGTCGTAATGCTGGCCGGTATGGACGAGGATGGGATCGATCCGGGGATGGCGCTGCATCTCGCGCATGAGCGGCGCGATTTTAGGGAGATTGGGGCGCGCTCCGACGATATTGAGGATCTTGATGTGCTGGCTCACGGAATCTGAAAATCCGACGGCGAACTGAAGTATAGCATTCGGGTTTTGCGCTTTCGTTGCAGCCAATACGCCGTTCGGACCAAAAAAGCACTAGTTCGGTGTAAGGACGTTCGATTGCGGCGGGAACGTGCGTAAAATAGGGGCGTACCCATTCTCCGGCCTTCCCTGGTGGTGTCCCCTCCGCATCAGGAAGTCCGGCAAGGAGTTACCACCTCCCCGCGGATGCGCAACCTGAACGAATCAGCAAGAGCACTGCGAGAGCTGCTGTCGCAGCGGATCCTCGTCCTGGACGGGGCGATGGGGACGATGCTGCAGCAGCGCAACCTGACTGCGGCGGACTTTGGCGGAGCTGCGCTCGAGGGGTGCAACGAGAATCTGGTTCGGACGCGGCCGGACGTGGTGCTGGACATTCACCGGAAATACTTCGCGGCGGGCTCGGACATTGTCGAGACGAATTCGTTTAACGGGACGAAAAGCGACCTAATCGACTACGGTGTCGCGGACCAGGCGTATGAGCTGATGTTCAAAGCTGCGCAACTCGCGCGGCAGGCGGCAGATGAATACTCGACCACCACGAAACCTCGATTTGTGGCAGGTGCGATGGGGCCGACGCGCAAGGCGATCACTGTCACGCGCGATATCAGTTTCGAGCATCTGGTGCAGGACTACTACGATTTGGCTAAACCACTGATCGACGGTGGCGCCGATCTTCTGATGATCGAGACCTGCCAAGACACGCGCAATATCAAGGCAGCGATTCTCGCCATTCGCAAGCTGTCGAAAGAACTGGACATGGCAGTCCCATTCATTGTCTCGGTAACCATCGAGGCCATGGGAACCATGCTCGCCGGCCAGACGATTGAGGCCATGTGGGCCTCGCTCCGGCATGCAAAACCGCTGGCGTTTGGAATGAACTGCGCCACTGGGCCGGAGTTCATGACAGACCATATTCGTACTCTCAGCCAGCTCACGATCGAATACGTCTCCTGCTACCCCAACGCGGGGCTGCCAGATCCGGAGGACGGCAAATACCACGAGACTCCGACGACGCTGGCCACACAACTGGAGAGATTCATTGGAAACGGCTGGCTGAACCTGGTTGGCGGGTGTTGCGGGACAACGGAGAAGCATATCCAGGCGATCGCGCAGATGGTAGCAGGGAAAAAGCCGAGGCAGCGGCCGGCGGATGCGCATCGTGCGGTGTATTCAGGAATCGAGACGATTGAGGCGGACGAGCAGACGCGGCCGCTGCTGGTGGGGGAACGGACGAATGTAATCGGGTCGCGGCTGTTCAAAAACCTGGTGGCGGAAGAAAAGTGGGAAGAGGCGAGCGAGATCGCGCGGAGGCAGGTACGCGGCGGGGCGCACGTGGTGGACGTGTGCCTGCAGAGCACGGAGCGGGATGAAATGAAGGACATTCCGCCGTTCTTCGAAAAGCTAATTCGAAAAGTGAAGGCGCCGGTGATGATCGATACCACCGATGCGACGGCGATCGAGCTGGCGCTGACGTATTGCCAGGGCAAGGCGATCATCAATTCGATCAACCTGGAAGACGGCGAGGAAAAGTTCGAGCGCGTGGTGCCGCTGGCGCACGATTTTGGCGCGGCGGTGGTGGCGGGCTGCATCGACGAAGACAAACTGCAGGCGCAGGCGTTCACGCGGGAACGGAAGCTGGCCGTTGCGCTGCGCAGCTACAAACTGCTGACGGAAAAATACGGGCTGGCTCCGGAAGACATTATTTTCGACCCGCTCGTTTTTCCGTGCGCGACAGGCGACCAAAACTACATTGGCGGCGCAGTGGAAACGATGGAAGGCATCCGGCTGATCAAGAAAGAGTTGCCGGATGTGCGGACGATTCTGGGGATTTCAAACGTGTCGTTTGGGTTGCCGGCGGGCGCGCGCGAAGTGGTGAATTCGGTTTTTCTGTATTACTGCACGAAGGCGGGGCTGGACCTGGCAATCGTGAATACGGAAAAGCTGGAACGGTTTGCGTCGATTCCGCCGAAGGAAAGAGAACTGGCGGAGAATCTATTGTTTTCGCACCCGCCGAAGGATGTTCCGGCGGATCGTCCGAACGCGGAGTTGCTGCGGAATGTTCCGGCGGACTGGCGGGAACAGAGCAAGGAGCAGCGGGCGGCGGTCAATCAATACTATATCGTGGCGATTGCGGAGCATTTCCGCACGACAAAGAAGAAGGAGAAGGCGCGCGCGGCGGACCTGCCAATCGATGAGCGGCTGGCCAATTACATTATCGAGGGGACGCGCGACGGGCTGATCGATGATCTGGAGCGGAAGCGCGCCGAGGGTGCTGCGCCGCTGGACATCGTGAATGGACCGCTGATGGCGGGGATGGCGGAAGTGGGGCGGTTGTTCAACGCCAACGAACTGATCGTAGCGGAGGTGCTGCAATCGGCGGAAGCGATGAAGGCGGCGGTGAGCCACCTCGAACAGTTCATGGAGAAAGCGGACACGGCGAAGCGCGGGAAGGTGGTGCTGGCGACGGTGAAAGGGGATGTGCACGATATCGGGAAGAACCTTGTCGAAATTATTTTGAAGAACAATGGATACGACGTGGTGAATCTGGGGATCAAGGTTCCGCCGGAGGAGCTCATCAAGGCGTACCAGGAGCACAAGCCGGATGCCATCGGGCTCTCCGGGCTGCTGGTGAAGAGCGCGCAGCAGATGGTGATCACGGCCAGCGATTTGAAGGAGGCGGGGATTTCCATACCGATGCTGGTGGGCGGAGCGGCGCTTTCGGCGAAATTCACGCAGACGAAAATCGCGCCGAGCTATGGCAAAGCGGTGTGCTACGCGAAAGATGCGATGACCGGGCTGCGGCTGATGAACGAATTGATGGACCCTGCGACGCGGGAGACGGTGCTGCGCGAGCACACGGCTTCGGGGAATGGCGTGAGCGTATCGACGACCGTAGTGGTGAAGGAGATGCCCGCGGTGACGCGCTCGCCGCAAGTGCGAACGGACCTGCCGATTCCTGATGTGGCGACTCTGGAACGCAAGGTGCGGCTGGTGCCGGACTTGCGCGAAGTGTGGAGCTACATCAATCCGTTCATGTTGTATGGACGGCACTTGGGATTCCGCGGAGATTTCGAAAAGCGATTTGCGGCGCGCGATCCAAAGGCCGTGGAGTTGTTCGAGAACATGGAAGAGGTAAAGAACGAAGCCGCGGAGTTCATGAAGGTGCGCGCGGTGTGGCAGTTTTTCGAGGCGGAATCCGAAGGCAACGCGCTGCTCGTGTTTGCACCGGGCGGGAAAGAGCCCTTGCACACGTTTCATTTGCCGCGGCAGCGGCAGGGAGATTTTCTCTGTTTAAGCGATTACCTCCTGCCGCCGCAGAATGGCAAGAGGGATCATTTCGCGTTGTTTGTAGTAAGTGCCGGCGAAGGCGTGCGCGAGCGCGGGGAAAAGGCCAAGAACGACGGATATTACTTCAAGTCGCACGGATTGCAGGCGCTGGCGATTGAAACGTCGGAGGCCTGCGCGGAATGGCTGCACCGGCGGATCCGCGAGGATTGGGGCTTCCCCGATGCGCCGGAGATGACCATGGCGCAGCGGTTTACGTCGCGGTATCGCGGGAAGAGGTACAGCTTCGGCTATCCGGCTTGCCCGAACCTGGATGACCAGGCGGGACTATGGAAACTGCTGCGGCCGGAAGAGATCGGCGTGCAATTGACGGAAGGCATGATGATGGACCCGGAGGCCAGCGTCAGCGCGCTGGTGTTTCATCA
>JAYVMO010000052.1:0-7382 GCA_043758915.1 Acidobacteriota bacterium
ATGAGTGTGGTGGCAGGAATGAACTTTTACGTGGCCGACCGCATCGCGAATCTGGGGGCCAACGTTTACGTCATCGACCGCTTCGGGATCATTACCAGCAACGACGCCTGGGTGAAGGCGCAAAAGCGGCCGCTGGTTACCCGCGAAGAATATGAGCGCTTGAAAGAAGGGCTGCGCTCGGCGAATCAGGTGGCGGCGCTGCTGGCCACGAGTTCGGATGTGCGCTCGGGAAACGAACTGCTGGAGGATGTAAACATCGAGGGAGTGACGCCGAATTATCCGGAGATTCGCACGTTGAATGTGAGCGCGGGAAGATTTCTTACCGAAGCGGACGAACAACACCATTCGGCGGTGTGCTTTATCGGCGCGGACGTGGCGAAGAAATTTTTCTGGAACGTGGACCCCATCGGAAAGACGATCCGGGCGGGAACGCACAGCTATCAAGTGATCGGCGTAGCCGAAGTGATCGGGAGCGCGTTCGGGCAATCGCAGGACCGGTACATGTTTATTCCCCTGGGGACGTATGCCAAGGAATGGGGTACGCAGCGGGATTCACTGGATCTATTCGTGCAGGCGCGGAGCGCGGAAATGATGGGTGCGTCGGAGGACGAGGCGCGGATGTTGTTGCGCGCGTGGAGGCACCAGCGGTGGGACGCGGCGGACAATTTTGGGGTCATCGGTTCGGAATCGATCATCGGTCTGTGGAAGGAATTGACGGGGAACCTGTTCATGGTGGCGGTAGGGCTGACGGCAGTGTTTCTGGTGGTGGGCGGAATCGTGATCATGAATATCATGCTGGCCAGCGTGTCGGAGCGGACACGAGAGATCGGGCTCCGCAGGTCGCTGGGGGCGCGCAGGAAGCACATTATTATGCAGTTCATGACGGAATCGGCGGTGCTCGCGACGGTGGGCGGGTTGCTTGGAATTGGTCTGGCATACGGGGTGGCGGCGATTACCAGGGCGGTGACGCCGATTCCGGTGCGGACGCCGGCAAGCGCGGTAATACTGGCGTTGTCGGTGTCCACGGCAGTGGGGCTTTTCTTTGGAATTTATCCAGCGATGCGCGCGGCAAAACTTGATCCCATCGAAGCGCTGCGGGCGGAGAGCTGAGGGGCGCTGACCGCGGCAGGGCAGGGCCAGACAAAAAGACCATGGCACAACAATACGGCGAAAACCTGAAGCAGGCGATGGACACGCTGCAAGCGCACAAACTCCGCAGCTTTCTGACAGTGTTTGGAGTGGTGCTGGGCGTCAGCGTGATCATGCTGGTGGCCGCGCTGATCACGGGCTTCGATCAGCAGATCCAGGAAAGCATCAAACAATACGGCGCGGACACGGCGTTTATCTCGCGGTTCGACCAGGGGCCGCACAACGGCCGGCGTCCCAAAGACGAACGCGAGCGCAAACCACTGACACTGGAAGACGCGGAGGCCATTCAAGAGCGCTGCCCGGCGGTGAAAGATGTGACGGTTTTCCTGACCTGGTGGGAGCAACAGCATTCCGTGCGGACGAAGGCCGGGGAGGTAACGGCCATCGACTTCCGCGGCGTGCAGCCGAATTTCGGACAAGTGTATGCCAACGCCGCGACGCTGGAGGGCCGCTTCGTCAGCGAAGGGGACAACTTGCACCGGGAAAAAGTCGTGATGCTAGGGGAAAACGTGGCCCCCGTCCTGTTTCCCCAGGGCTCGCCGATCGGAAAAGACGTGATGATCGACGGCTCGGCGTTCGTGGTCATCGGGGTGGTGGAAAAGCCCAAGGGCATGTTTGGAATGGACGATGAAGACCGGCGGGTGCTGATTCCTTACAATACGTTTCGCAAGATTTATCCCGGCGCGTATGAGAACCAGATCCGCATGCAAGCCTATCCGAAGCTGCTGGATCAGGCCGTGGATCAGACCCGGGAAGTGCTGCGGCGGCGGCGCAACGATCCGTACGACGGGAAGGACAGCTTTTCGATTGAAACCTCGCAACAGACCGTGGATGAGTTTCATAGCATCCTGGGGATGGTGGCGCTGGCCACGATAGTGCTGAGCTCGATTGGGTTGCTGATTGGCGGCGTCGGGGTGATGAACATCATGCTGGTGAGCGTGACGGAACGCACGCGGGAGATCGGCATTCGAAAGGCCATTGGCGCGAAAAGCGGAGACATCACCTGGCAGTTTTTGCTGGAAGCGATGACGCTGACCGGAGCGGGCGGCGTGATCGCTCTGTTGCTCGTGAATGGCCTGGTGCTGCTAGTTCGCGTGGGATTGAAGTGGCCGGGAAGCGTGCCGGTGTGGGCGGCGCTGACGGGCGTGGTAGTGAGTGTCGGCGTGGGACTGATCTTCGGCGTGTGGCCGGCGATGAAAGCCGCCAAGCTGGACCCCGTGGAAGCACTGCGCTACGAGTAAGCTCCTGAAGAAGTATTTTCCCCGCCAGCAACAACCAAAATATTCAAGTTGGATTTACTTGGAAGCCCCCGCGGCCGCCGTGGCCGGAGAGCCCTGATGAGCAGCGGCGGAAAGCTGGTTAGGCCAGCTAATTTCCAATGCGGTCTCCTTGCGAAAAAGGAGCTTGGAATGGCGGATGATTCGAATGCCCAGAGTGTTCGTAGCGTCCGCGAGAATCTCAGCCAGACCTTCCTTTTGCACATGCAGGTCGAGGTTAGCGCTATACAGGGCTACACGCAGGGGGTGAGAACCAGCAGAGAGCGGGCAATCGAAATGGAGAGTTTCTCCCACATGCGCAGCTTCCAGGGGAGTAGAAAGGAGAAGTTCCGGGCCAGCGTATACGGCGAGGGTCTCATTCGCGATAGTCGAAAGTATTTCAATGCTAATGGACGTGCGATCCTTGTGGCGGGGCGCTTGGGCCGGCGTGATCGGATGGTCGAGCGCGGGAGGCGGCGCAGGCGAAGCGGGGCGAACCGGTGACGCGACGACCTTGGCGGTTTTTCGGAGAGACGATGGTAGCGGACGCTTCCGCGGAGATGTGACGGGAACGATGGACGATGCAGTATCGAGAGCCGGCTCGATGGCCGACGACGAGGCATTTGTCGGATTGGAATCCATAATGGATACGGATCTGACCTGTACGAGTGCGGACGAAGAGCTATCGGCGGGCGCGACGAGAGATGCAGAAGCGGCCGATGGCGGAACGCTACTAACGGAAGCGGCGGCCACCGCGCGGATGGAATGTTTGTGGGACGCGCGAACGGCCGATATGGCGGTAAGCACAAGGAGCAATCCGGCAGCGGCGACCCACATGTCTTTGAGCTGAAGGGGGCCGCTCCACCACGAAACCGGAGCGTGACGCGGTGCCAAACGGGTGGATTGCGGCAGCGCCATCTCGCTGTTACGAGCAAAAGGGTAAAGGGAGGAGGCCAGAGCTTCGGCGTTGGGGTAACGAGCCGTGGGATCCTTTGCCAGGCAACGCATGACCACGCGGTCAAAGGCGACCGGCAGGGATGGATTGTGATGTGAAGGCGGCGGCGGATCGCAGGAGATGATCTGAGCGCACACGGCGCCTACGGAACTGCCGTCGAAGGGCCGTACGCCGCAGGACATCTGATACAGGATGATGCCGAGGGAAAATAGATCGGAGCGCGTGTCGTGGGAATTTCCGAGGATTTGTTCGGGAGAGAGGTAGGCAGGAGTTCCCATGATGCTGCCGCCGCCGGAGATCTGCGTGGAAAACCGTGCCACGCCAAAATCTCCAAGCTTTACCTGACCTTCTGGCGTGACGAGAATGTTGGCGGGTTTTACATCGCCGTGAATAATGTTGGCCCGATGCGCGAGGCCGAGTGCCGCGGCGAGGTCCCCGGCCCAGAGAGCAACGCGAGGGAGAGGGAGGGGACCAGCGGCGAGAACTCCTTCCAATGTTTTTCCCTCGACATATTCCATCACGAAATAGGGCACACCGTCTTTGTCCGTGCCGACGTCGTAGAGAGCGACAATGTTGGGATGCGAGAAACGACCGATAATTTGCGCCTCGCGGACAAATTGTTGCTGAAGATCGCGGGAACCAAAACCTTGGAGAAAAGTTTTCAGAGCGACTGTTCTGCCGATAAGCGGGTCGCGAGCTTTGTCGACACGGCTCGTGGCGCCCATACCGAGCGTTGCGATGATTTCGTATCGATTGTGAGCAGTGTCCATGAGTAACTTGTAAGAGAATGGCAGGGCTGGCTGCCATCGAGAAGGATGCAAGAAGCCGATGTCCCGAAGAATCCCCCAAGAGTACCGATTTCTTAAACGCTAGTACCTGCCCGAAAGGTCTATGGCGCGGGTCTTAGAAAGCCCATGGCATAGGCATGGCCCCAGGTAGTTACGCCGAGCGGAGGAGGCGGGCGGCGCGGTTGCGCAGGGTGGCGGGTTGCGGCGGGACTTGCGCGGGAGTTTTGCGGCGCGCGAGGGGGTAGAGGGCGGCAGCGAGGGGTTCGCCGGATTCCCAGCGCAGCGAGGGATCCTTCGCCAGGCAGCGAGCGACGGCTTCATCCAAGGGTACGGGCAAGGATGGATTCGCGTGGGACGGCGGCAGCGGCGCTGAAGAAAGAACGCGGCCGCAGAGGCCTTGGAGAGAATCGGAATCGAAGGGGCGCTGGCCGGTAGTCATTTCATAGAGCACGACGCCGAGGGAAAAAATGTCCGAACGAGCGTCCTGGGGCTTGCCGAGGATCTGTTCGGGGCACCAGTATGCCGGCGTTCCCAATAACGGAGTGTCGGCCGTGGCATGGCTGGCCAGACGGGCCATTCCGAAGTCAGTAAGTTTGACGCGGCCCTCGTCAGTGATGAGGATGTTGGCGGGCTTGACGTCTCCGTGAATCACGCCCTTGCGATGGGCGGCAGCAAGAGCGATGGCCACGTCGCCGGCCCAGGCGCAGGCGCGGGGAAAAGGAACACTGCCTTTTTCGAGAATGCGGTCGAGCGGCTGGCCTTCGAGAAATTCCATCACAAGATAGGGCGTCAGGGTGGATTCTTCGATGCCCATGTCGTGCAGGGCGATGATCGAGGGATGTGAGAGCTGGCCAACGACGCGTGCTTCCTTGAGAAAGCGCTCGCGAGCTTCGCCGCGGGCCAAATCCGAGGAAAAGAGCTTGATGGCCACGGTGCGACCGATCAGGGGATCGAAAGCGCGCGCGACCCGGCTGGTGGCGCCGACGCCGATGAAGTCCAAAATTTGATAGCGGCCAACTTGCACGGAGATCTCACCCTCAGAAGGGAGCATTCCCAAACTAGAGGAAAGGTAGCGAAAGAAGCGGTTGTGGAGAATGAAGCAAGCGTCCCGATCACCGGGGTACGGAGGTACTAGAGCGCAAGAGGCTCAAGAGGTTAAGAGGACGCTAATTTTTCGGAGGAGTGGAACGCAGAGCGGCAAATGCCGAGTTTTCCGAGAAGCGACGGGGAAAATATTTGACGTAGTGGCCCATGGAGATGAGGAAAGTATGGAAGTGAAAGGTACGCATCTCGTTGTAGGCCTGATCGGGGGTCCACTGCTGCTGCGCGATACGATAGGCGGCAACCATGACGCCCGTGCGATCCGCGCCGAGATTGCAGTGGACGAAGATTTTCGTTTGGGGATTTTCGCGGACCAGTTTTAGAAATTGGGCGACCTGCTCGTCCGTGGGGCCGTAAATGACGCTGGATGGCATGCTGACATAGCGCATGTCGAGAGATTCGACGGCGTGGCGCTCGTTGCGCTGGTCCTCTTCCGTGTTGTGCAGATCGACGACGATGCCGACACCCAGACCCTTCAACTGTTGGTAGCCATCGTGACGCGGCTGTGCGCCCCGGAAGAGCAGGCCGTCCACATTGCCGGCGTTGGGAATGCCGGAGAGGACCAGCTTCTGCGCAAGCACGATGCGAGGAGCTGGCCCGATGGTGGAGGGGACCAGGTCGTGGGGGTTTTTGGCGGGAGATGCGGCAGCGTCCTGCGCGCGAGCGAATGGAGACGCGGCGGAAATAAACAGAAAAGCCGCTGCAAGACAGATGGCGCGAAAGCGGAAGGGTTTGGACATGAGAGTGGCTAAAAATCCATTCTACGCGTTCGGAAGGGGAAAGCCGAAAGAGAAAGCGGGTTCAAAAGGGGACGCGAGGGTTGGACGGGCGGGGAACGGCACCACTACAGATAGATGTGGTTCGAAAAGGTCAACGACATTTAGCGTTTTTCTCTTGACAGGAAATTTGCATGCGTTGATACTGCGATTCCAGATTCAGGGGACGTGGAAGCGCCAGACGGACCGGGTCGGGGATGCAGGTAGGTCCGTGTGAACCCAGGTAACCAGCCCGGGGTCTAAGCGAAAAAAATCGAGCGCGAAGTTTTTGCTCCGCGCCCGCATGCGAGGCGCGGCACCTGCTGTGAGGCTGAACGAGACTGGGCAGCCAGCGGCTGAGGATTGGCGTTTTCAAAAGGCGTTTTTGCTCGCAAGCGCAGAGCGAGGGCCTTTGAAGCACAAACGCAGGCCGCTTTCACGGAATCGAGTGTTGTTGGGTTCTTGCGTGTCCATTGTGGACAGGGCAGCGCCTCTGCCGGAAGCAGAGGAGTAAAATGAAAGGGTTCCCCGCGAACGGGAGCCCGAAGAGGCGGGGGGACGGGATGGCAACGGTGAAGCATGCACTGCAAGGAAAATCGCTGGAAACAGGAATGAACCCGGAGAAGACAGCGGGCGGAGCGGGAAAAGGTCTCGTTTTCGGGCGGCACTTCACCGCCGGGAAGAAGTCGCCGTTCGACGCGGTGGAATGGGAGAAGCGCACCGCGCTGATCGGCAACGAGAAGGGTGTGACCATCTTCCGCCAGGAAGACGTGGAGGTGCCGAAGAGCTGGTCGCAGACGGCGACCAATATCGTCACCAGTAAGTATTTCCACGGCAAGCCTGGGACGCCGGAGCGCGAAGGCTCGGTGCGGCAACTGATCGGCCGAGTGGTGAATACGATTGTGCGTTGGGGCGAAGAGGGCGGGTACTTCGCGAACGGCGAATCGCGCGACGCGTTCCGCGACGAGCTGACGCACCTGCTGGTCGAGCAGAAGATGAGCTTCAATTCTCCGGTGTGGTTCAACGTAGGAGTGCAGCCGAAGCCGCAGTGCTCGGCGTGCTTTATCAATTCCGTGCAAGACAGCATGGAATCGATCATGGGGCTGACACGGACCGAGGGGATGCTATTCAAGTGGGGCTCGGGAACAGGGACGAATTTCTCGACGCTGCGCGGCAGCAAGGAAACACTCTCCGGCGGCGGGATTGCTTCGGGGCCGGTGAGCTTCATGAAGGGCTTTGATGCCTTCGCGGGGGTGATCAAGAGCGGAGGGAAGACGCGGCGCGCGGCGAAGATGGTGATCCTGAACATCGATCACCCGGACATCGTGGAATTTATCGAATGCAAGATGAAGGAAGAGCGCAAGGCGCACGTGCTGAT
>JAYVMO010000053.1:0-7736 GCA_043758915.1 Acidobacteriota bacterium
AGCAGCGCGAGGCGTGCCGCAATGGGCTTGCTTCCGATGGCCTGTTTCCATGCTTCGGAGTTGGCGGCGGTGCGGCGGTGCGCATCAAGGCCCACGCCCATCCGCGTTCTGCTAATTGGTGGATCTGCGATCATGGTTGTCATCCGCGTACCGCCTCGAATAAAGTCCGTCCAAGCGACGCGGTTTTTGGGAGAACCTAGCGCTCCCAAGTCCGCTAGAAAAGATGGACGTGCGCAAAACCAGTACCAGAGTACTGACCAGGCTGGGGGAGGCCGAATAGGACTTTCGTACTAGCGTCGCGAAGTCGCTAATGCTCCCGCGAGCGCACCGTGGCGCACCCGTTCTTAACCCGGAGAGGCGGTTTTCGTTGCGGGTCTGGGGCGCAACACCCTCCTAGAATACCGCAAAATGCAGCCGGACGGCTCGTGATTTGCGCCCCGGTTTCCCCTCGACGGGTTTATATTCTTAAGATGCAGCACGGGCCCCAGAGGTTCCCCAAAGCACATGGACGAAGAGCGCAGAATTCGCGACGCAGGCGGCGGGAAGGCCGGCTCTGGCGGGTTCTTGGCTGGGCGCCAGGCACTCGCGGAATCGCTCTACGCGCAGGCCCGTGCCTCGCAGCGGGGGCTTGCGCGGGAAAAATTCACGGCCGTCCTCGATCGCAGCGCCCGAAAGCGCTTCGCGGAGGGGGAAGTTACTGTGCAGAAGCTGGAAGAGTATTTCGCCACATTGCACCTCGAAGATCTGGCGCTGGCCTGCGCTTGCATGGAAGGCCACGAAGCCGCCTGGGAGCATTTTGTGGCGGATTACCGTGGCTATCTGCGCTCGGCTGCGGCTGCGATTCTGCGTTGCAGCACGGGTGCCGCAGAAGCGTGTGAGCTTGCGGATTCTCTCTTCGCCGAACTCTACGGGTTGGCCGACGGCAAGCGTGGCGAACGCTCGCTGTTTCGCTACTTCCACGGGCGCAGCTCGTTGAAGACGTGGCTGCGCGCGGTCCTCGCGCAGCGCCATGTGGACGCCATCCGCGCGGGCCGCCGCTTTGAGACGCTCGAGGAGGATGACGCACCATCCGCCCACCATGCCATTCGTTCAGATACCCGAACACCACCCTCGGATCCTCATCGCCAGCGTTACCTCGAGCTTTTTGCCCGCGCGCTGCACACGGCCCTCGAGCGGCTTGACTCTCGCGACAAGGAACGCCTGTTCCTCTATTACGCCCAAGAGCAGACCCTCGCCGCTATCGGCAAGCATCTCGGCGAGCACGAATCCAGCGTCTCGCGCAATTTGGAGCGTGTCCGCCGCGCACTGCGGTCCGCCGTCGAAGAAGCGTTGCGCGCCGGATGCCCCGTGGTGAACGGCTCCCCTGCCCAGCCTGGATTGAGCGAAGCCGAGTTGGCCTTGTGTATCGAATACGCCGCCGAAGATGCCCCGCTCGATCTGCAGAAAGTGTTTCGGCAGTCTGATGCGTCAGGCCCTGCCGCGAGGAGCGAGGAGCCATGACGGCGCGGTGCAAGAAGGAACCCCGGATTCGTTCTAAGGATGGATACGTCCATGGCGAATGACGATTGCGACCGGAATTTCGAAAAAGCGCTCGCGCACCAGTTTCGTCTGGGCGCCCCGGCTGGCGCGGCTTCTGGCGCGCAAAACCCCGCTTGTCCCGATGCGGAGATTCTCGCCGCGTACCATGAACGTTCGCTTTCGCTCGAGGAGCTGGCTTCCTGGAATACCCACATCGCCGCTTGCGCGCGTTGCCAGAAAATTCTCGCGCAGTTCGAACTCACGGATAACATCCCGGTTGCCGCCGGAGAGGAAGAATTCGTAAAAGAAAATGTTTTTGGAGTTAGGGATCTGCATTTAGCCCATGTTGCGCGGGCCGCCGGGGAATTGCCTACGGTCGCGGCACCGGCAGAATCCCTTGTTGTGCAAGCGTTGCTGCGGGCCGTGCGCGCTCCGGTTACGCCATTGGCCCCGCGCAATGCTCGTTGGCGTTGGATCGCTCCCGCGGGCGCGATCGCGGCAGGTTTGCTCGCCTGGGTTGCTGTGCAAGTCCATCAATCGATTCAGGCACCAGCATCCCCGCCCATGGAGGTCGCCAGCAACAGTGAGCACCCAGCGCCGTTCCCAGCTCAGGAGCAGGCGAAGAGTTCAAAGGTCACACAAGAGCCAACGACAAAAGAATCGGCACCACGCCGCGAAGTTTCTTCTTCAGGCGAGTATGCTGCTGGCAAGTTTTCTAGCCCCAAAGCGAAACCTGCGGCGAAAGAAGGGTCAGGGCCGCCGCCCGAACCACCCACGCTCTCGACTGACGCTACATTGGATACAAGTTCCGCGGAGATGGGAGGCGTCGTGGCGGCGAAGAAACAAAGCGGTGTCTCCCCTCCGCCCGTGCAGGGAAGCAACTTACCGCGCATGGATAGGGCTGTTGCGGCCCCTGCACCGCCCGCTCCGGCAAAACGCGCCGTGTCATCCGCAGCGGCGGCGACCGTTCCGCAAGCAGAAGCGAAGCTGCGGCAACCGGTGAACGGGAGTGTCGCTGTTTCCGCCGAAACCGTGGAAGTCGCGAGCAATGCTCCCTTTCAGAGCCGAATCGTCAGCAGCATGACCACGCTGCAAACTTCGCACATGATCCCTGCGCCGGAAGGCCGCGTCATCTGGGCCGTCGGCCCTCCGGGAATCATTCAACGCTCGGAAGATGGCGGCCAGACATGGAAAGCGCAGAAGAGCGGTGTGACGTCGGATCTGCGGGCGGGCTCCGCGCCGAGTCAGAAAATCTGCTGGGTGGTGGGAAGCGCGGGAGTCGTTTTGCGGACCACGGACGGCGGAAAGAACTGGGTGAAGCTCACCTCACCCTCACCCGTTGCGGGCGATCTCGGCGGCGTTCAAGCTACGGATGCGCTGCATGCTACCGTTACGGACGCCGCCAACAAGACGAGTTTTGAAACCAGCGACGGCGGCATGACCTGGACACAGGTTGCCGGCCAGTAGGGCAGAACCGGCATTCTTGCCCGTCCCGAGGCTCTTATGCTTGCAAGAATTTCCGGCCAGGCCGTTCTAACAGGGAAGGAAATTTTCGGACGAGGTGAACATCATGGCAAATCTCAAGGCAAAATTGTGGTCGCGTGGTCCCAAGGCTTTTGCGGTAGCCGCGATTCTTTTCGCGGCGGCGTTGTTCTACTCCGGCTCGCGTATCCATCGGGTCTACGCCGCGCAAGACGCCAAGGAGCAGGCAAAACCAGCCGGCGACGATCAATCCAGCAGCCTGAATGACCAGACCGATCTCGCCGTCACCGTCTACAACTCCAACATCGCTCTCGTCCGCGACGTCCGCCAGCTTACCCTTCCTCCCGGTTCCTTCCGCCTCAAGTTCATGGACATCGCCGCGACCGTCAATCCCGCCACCGTCCATTTCCGGTCGCTGACCGATCCCGCAAAACTCGGCGTCCTGGAGCAGAACTACGAATACGACCTGCTGGAGCCCGCTAAACTTCTTCATAAATACGTCGGCAAGGAAGTTACCCTCATCCGCACCACGTTGGAGAACGGCACGACCAAGCGCGAAGAGATCAAAGCCACTCTGCTCTCGGACAACAACGGCCAAGTCTGGAAAATCGGAAACGACATCGTCACCGGCGGTTATGGCGAAGGCTACCGTTTCCCCGAAGTCCCGGCAAATCTCTACGAGCGGCCGACGTTGCTGATGTCCCTGGAAAATTCCGGCGCGCGCAAACAGCAAATCGAAACTTCCTATCTGGCCACCAATCTTTCCTGGAATGCCGACTACGTGCTGACCGTGACTCGCGACGATAAGGCTGCTGACCTCGACGGCTGGGTCACCCTCACTAACAACAGCGGCACTGCGTTTCGTAACGCAAAGCTGCAACTCGTTGCCGGAGAATTGAATCGTATCCAGCCGGTGGGCGACAGGCTCATGCGCATGGAAGCCATGAACGCACCTGCCCTGGCTAAAGCCCAGCAATTCCAGCAGGAAGGCTTTTCCGAGTATCACCTCTATTCTCTCGGCCGCCGCACCTCCGTCGAGGACAAGGAGACCAAGCAGATCAGCCTGCTGCAGGGCACCAACGTGCCCGTGAACAAGGTCTTCGTGGTCAACGGTCAGAACTACTACTACCGCAGCCAGCAGAATCCCGGTTCGCCGCTGAAAGATCCCGTCATGGTCTATTACAAGTTCAAGAACGAAGAAAAAGCCGGCCTGGGCATGCCGCTTCCCGCGGGCAACGTGCGCGTTTACCAGAAGGACTCAAGAGGCGGCCTGCTCTTCGTCGGCGAAGACCGCATCGAGCACACGCCAAAGGACGAAAACGTCACCATTCACATCGGCAACGCCTTCGACGTCGTCGCCGAACGCAAGCAGACGGATTACAAGCGCATCGATACCCACACCTGGGAAATGGAATATGAAATCACGCTGCGCAACCACAAAGATTCAGCGATCACCGTGGAGCTCAACGAGCCCATCGGCGGCGATTGGGAAATGCTGTCTTCGAGCTACAAATTCACGAAGACCGCCGCCTTCGCCGCGCAATTCCTCGTGCCCGTCGAAAAAGACGGCACCGCCGTCGTCAAGTACCGCATCCGCGCCCGCTGGTAGCCGGCGCTCAGAGGCCGGTACCGCCGGCTAGCCAGTGTGTGCTCGTTCAGAATCATAAGTGACACTCGATAGGGTCGCTACTCGGAGACAATCGCATCCGCTTCAATCTCCACGACCATTTCCGGTGCGATCAGCTTGCTGACCTGCACCATGCTCGTGGCCGGACGAATCGCGCCGAAAAATTCCCCGTGCGCGCGGCCGATCTTCTCCCACTCGGCGATGTCGGTGACGAAAATCCGTGTCCGCACCACGTCTTTCAATGCCGCACCGGCCTTTCCCAGCGCCGCTTCGATATTCTTAATCGTCTGCACCGTTTGCGCGTACGCATCGCCCACGCCGACGATCTTCCCGTCCGGCCCGGTAGCCGTCGTGCCGGACACGGCGATGGTATTGCCGATGCGCACCGCTCGCGAATAACCCACGATCGGCTCCCACGGCGTACCGCTCGAAATGTTTTGTCGTGCCATCTTTTCTCCCTCGGAAACCGCCATGAGCATAATTCATTCGAAGCCATTTCAGCAGTAGCTTCAGCTTGGGCCCCGCGAACGTAAAACCCTCGCACTCTATCGTGTTACCGTCCGTGCCGCTCTCCCTTTTGACGCAGGAAAGTGTAGATCGGCAGCGAGTATCGGAACACTTCGCGAAGATGCTAAACTGGTGGGAATTCGGCGGAGAAGAAGAGACAGCGATGAAGTGCAATAACATTCTGGAAGCGGTGGGGCACACGCCACTGATCCGTCTAAATCGCATCAATCAGGGCCTCAAACCGCAGATTTACGTGAAGGCTGAATTCACCAACCCTGGCGGGTCGGTGAAAGATCGCATCGGCATCACCATGATCGACGAAGCCGAGAAAAAGGGCCTCCTCAAGCCCGGCGGCACGATCATCGAAGGAACTTCGGGAAACACCGGGATGGGCCTGGCGCTGGTCGCTGCCGTGCGCGGTTACAAATGCGTCTTCACCACCACGGACAAACAGTCCAAGGAAAAGGTTGATCTTTTGAAAGGGCTCGGCGCCGAAGTCATTGTTTGCCCTACGGCCGTCGAGCCCGACGATCCGCGCAGCTATTATTCCGTGGCGAAAAAACTGGCGCGCGAAATCCCGAATTCTTACTACCCAAACCAGTACGACAATCCCATGAATCCCGAGGCGCACTACCGCACCACCGGCCCGGAAATCTGGGAAGACTCCGAAGGCAAAATCACCCATTTCGTCTGTGGCATGGGCACCGGCGGTACCATTAGCGGTGTGGGAAAGTATCTGAAGGAAAAAGATCCCAGCGTCAAAATTATCGGCATCGATCCATTCGGTTCGCTTTACTACGATTTCGTCAAGACTGGGCAAACCATCAAAGCCAGGACGTACGTCGTGGAAGGTATCGGAGAGGATTTTTTCCCCACCACGATGAATTTGAAAATCCTCGACGACGTCATTCAAGTCAACGACGAAGAATGTTTCGTTGTCGCGCGCCGCTTGGCCAAGCTGGAAGGCCTCCTCACCGGAGGCTCCGGCGGGGGCTGCATTTCCGGCGCATTGCGCCTCGCGAAAGATCTCGGCCCGGAGGCATTCATCGTCGCGCTCCTGCCAGACACCGGCATGCGCTACCTCAGCAAGGTGTACAACGACGAGTGGATGCGCGAACGCGGCTACGTGGACTCCGCTGTGGCCATCACTGCGGCCGAGGTGGTGACCGCCAAGTACGCCGCCGGCAAAGTCCGCGAACTGATCATCGCGCGTCCATATCAGACCGTTTTCCACGCGCTGAAAACCATGCAGGAGCAGGACATTTCGCAGATCCCCGTCTTCGAGGAAAATATTCCCGTCGGCACGATTTACGAAGACCAGATTCTCAATCTCGCGCTGCAGGGCAAGGATTTGCGCAAGCTCGTCGTACGCGAAATGATGAGCAAGCCCATGCCGCGGATTCCCGGCAGCGCGCCCGTCGAGCGCGTCACGCACATACTCAGCCACGAAAACCCCGCGGTTTTCGTGGAGATGGACGACGCGCGCTTCGAAATCCTCACCAAGTACGACTTAATGAGCACCGTCGCCAGCCTTATGGAACAAAAACGCTGATCGCCGTATCCCGCGCCGCGATCCCGGCTGACAGGAAAATCGCATCGTGAAAATCCTCGACTTCAATGAGCGGCTGAAAGATTCCATCCTCGTCGCGGATGGCGCGATGGGCTCCTTGCTGTATGAAGCCGTGGGCACACAGCGCTGCTTCGACGAGCTGAACGCCACCGAGCCGGAAGCTGTGTTTCGCGTTCACCAGGCTTACATCGAGGCCGGCGCGCAGATCATCGAAACGAATACGTTTGGCGCGAACCGCTTTAAGCTCGCGGCTCTCGGCCTCGCCGATGAAGTCCAGCGGCTCAACAGCCGCGGCGTCAAGATTGCCCGCGAAGCGCGCGAAGCGGCTTCGCGCGAAGTGCTGATCGCTGGCTCGATGGGTCCGCTCGGCCTCGGCGTGCAATCGCGCCACCCGGAACCGGATGAAATTCAGGACGTCTTTCACGAGCAGGCGCTGGCTCTCGAAGAGCGCGGCGTCGACTTCTACATTCTCGAAACGTTTTCCTATCTCGAGGAATTGCTGCTG
Source organism: Acidobacteriota bacterium (assembly GCA_043758915.1). GTDB lineage: Bacteria > Acidobacteriota > Terriglobia > Acidiferrales > UBA7541 > Acidiferrum. Next base: position 7,210 of record JAYVMO010000053.1, read on the forward strand.
GCCATCGATGCCATTCGTTCCTTTTCGGGATTGCCCATCGTCGCGCAGCTCACGTACTCGGAAGAAGGCACCACCTACGGCGATGTTCGCCCGGCCGCTGCCGCCGCGCAGTTGAAAAACAAAAACGTCCAGGTGATCGGCGCCAACTGCACGCTGGGACCGCAAGCGCTCCTCCCGATCCTGCAGCAGCTCGCGAGTGTTCCGGATATTCGGGTGAGCGGCATGCCCAATGCCGGATTCCCGAAGCGCGAAGGCGATCGCATCGTCTATCCGAAATCTTCGCCGGAATACTTTGCTCTGTACGCACGCGAAGCTGCTGCGCTCGGAGTGCGTATTCTTGGCGGCTGCTGCGGCACGACGCCCGCGCACGTTCGCGCCATGGCCGAGGCGGTGAAGTCACTTCGTCCCGCGAAATCTACCGCCGTTGCCCAGTCCGTCGAAACCATCGCGAAACCCGCCGCGATTGTGGAGCGCGAGCCGGAAAGCAAATTCTGGAAAAAATTACAGGCCAAGCAATTCGCTGTCTG
>JAYVMO010000054.1:0-15377 GCA_043758915.1 Acidobacteriota bacterium
TTCAATGGCTTTGGAGATTTCTTCGTAGCTGATGAGGCCGGTAATGCGCTTGATTTGTTTGCCGTCGCGGGAGATGAGAATGCTGGTGGGATATCCAAACAGGCCGCCGAATTTATCGGCCGCGGCGTCATTGCCCAGGAGAATGGGATAGCTCATCGGGAGTTTCTGGCCGTTGACGTTGAAGCGCTCTTTCTCGACGAAGGGCGCGACGGCGCTCCTGCCTTCTTCGTCCATGGCCACGCCGAGAACGGTGAAGCCTTTCGCGCTGTATTTCCCTTGCATTTCGATGAGCCAGGGAATCTCAATCCGGCAGGGTTCGCACCAAGTGGCCCAGAAATTGACAAGCACGACCTTGCCCTTGAGCGCTCGGATGGAAACATCCTTGCCGTCGAGATCCTTCAGAGTGACGTCGGGAGCGGGAGTGCCGATGCCGGGGCCGTCGGCACTGACGGTGGCCGAGGTCGCGCCCGTTTTCGGCAGGCGCGTGGCTTTGTCCCAATACCAAAGGCCCAAGCTAAGCGCGAGCACGACTGCAAAGATGACAAAAGTTTTTTTCATGGTTGTTGCCCTGATTTTATCAGACTTGCTCCTCTAAAGAGAAAAGCGATTCAAGAAAGTTAGTTTGCCGGAGAGCCAGGTCAGCTTGTTGACGAAGACCAGGCCACCAACGAAGAGCAGCAGCGCGCCGCTGAAGACTTCGACGGCGTGCAGGTATTTTCGGAAGTTTTTATAGAAAGCCATGAACTGGCTGATGCCGAGAGCGGTGAGAAGAAAGGGAATGGCCAGGCCCGCGGAATAAACCGCGAGCAGCAGGATGCCGCGGGAAATCGTATCGCTGGCGGCCGCGAGAGCCAGCACCGTGGCGAGAATCGGTCCGATGCAGGGCGTCCACCCGAAAGCAAACGCGAAACCCAGAAGAAAACCGCTCCAGATGCCCGGCTGCTTGACGTCGCTGCGGAGATGAACGTCGCGATTGAGCCAGCGCGCCATCGAGGGGCCAAAAAACCCGATCAGCGACAGCGAAAAAAAGTGAGCAGCGCCCAGACCCGCGAAGAGCGGAGCATGGCGAAGAAGCGCCGCAACTCCGAGCGCCACAAGGACGACGCCGAGGACGAGGCCGACGCGAAGGGTTAGCTTGATGAGAACGCCCAGGAGATGCAGACCAAAGAGGATGATCAGCGCGCCGGCAATGGGCGCGAGCAAGCTGCGGTTCTGGCGCAGGAAGGTACCCACGGCGCTGGCCGACGCGCCGAAAGAAATAAAAACCACGGAGAAGCCGGCCACGAAGGCTAACGCAGACTTGAACAGGCCAGAGCGGGGAAGCTCGCCCTTGCGGAGTTGTTCCATGCCGATGCCGGAAAGCATGGAAATGTAGCCGGGCACAAGAGGGAGAACGCAAGGCGAGAGAAAAGAGACCAGCCCGGCGAGAAATGCTGCTGCTAGAGATACGTCGTTGTTCATTCAAATCCTCGGCTGCAGTTTTGATACTCCGCAGCGCATAAGGTTTCCACAAACCATTCCATTCTCCCATAAAAACGGGGAATGATGCGGCGCTGCCGCGATCTATCGAGCAGAGCTTCGCTGCTGGAAATTGCGATCGCTGTCCTCGTTACAGTGACCCGTTTTCCTGTCTGAAAATTCCTCTGTGGCTGCAAATCCGTCAGACGAAGAAAACGCTCCTGTGGCGGCGCGGCAGGAAAAGGGCGACAGATGCAGGATTTGGCTGGCGCGGCGGACGGCGATGGCCAAGGCATACCACTGTAAACGATAGATAAAGAAGGAGTTATTTTCGGCATGAATGGCGGGATGGTTGCCCTAGTCAGTCCGAACGCATGGGAGTGTTCGGCAGATGGCTTGGCAGTGGACGCCGAACAAAGTGACGCTATTGCGCGTGGCCGTGGGATTCGCGGCGGTGTCCTTGTTTGGCCGGGGTGCGTGGGCGAACCTCGCGGCCGTGGCGTTGACCGCCGTGGCCATTGCGCTGGATGCCCTGGATGGACACCTCGCGCGAAAGAAAAATCTCGCGTCGCCGGTGGGCGCGCAGCTCGACATCCTGGGCGACCGCATGATCGAGAACGTGTACTTCACTTACTTCGCGGTGGCGGGCATGGTGTCGCTGTGGCTGCCGATTTTTTTCTTTGCACGGGGAGCGGCGACGGATTTTCTGCGCGGGCTGGCGATGAAGGCCGGGCACTCGGGATGGCGTGCGAACGCCATGCTGCAGACGTGGTGGGGGCGGGCGTTGGTGGCCTCGCGATGGAGCCGCGGGTTATATGCGGCCATGAAGTGTCTGTGCTTTTGCTATTTGGGATTGGAACTGGCGCTCACCCGTGGTCCGGTGGCGCTGTTGGGAGAAATTACCGCGGATGCCCGCGGGATGATCCGCCTTGGCGCGCACGTCTTGACGTGGCTGACGGCGGGCTTCTGCCTGTTGCGCGGGCTGCCGATCCTGATCGAAGGGTGGAGATACGCTTCCGGAAGTGTCGGACGGGCGCGCGGCGCGAAGAGCGCGGCGCAGGAGACGGCATGAACCAGGAATGCCCGGCCCGCATTGCCGCGTTTTTCGATCTGGATGGAACGCTGCTGGCCGCGCCGTCCCTGGAGCGCAGATTTTTCCGCACCTTGCGATACCGCCGCGCGATTCGATTGAAGAATCTTTTCTCGTGGCTGGGGGAAGCGATCCGCGTGCCGCCGAGGGGCATCGCGGCGATGACGCAGGCGAACAAGATGTATTTGAGGGGTGTTCGCGTGGCGGAGGGAGAAAGCGGAAGCGGAAGCGGGAGAACGCATCCTCCCGCTGGAGTTCATGCATTGCTTGGAAATGGGCGCGCACGGATGACCATCCCGGACTTTTTCCCCGAAGCGATTCAGCGGGTGGCGTGGCATGCCTCGCAAGGGCACGCCATCGTCTTTGTCAGCGGAACGCTCGAACCCCTGGCGGAGGAAGCAGCGCGAGCGATGGAACGGCAAGTGGCGATGCGTGGAATCACTGCGGAAATCCACGTGATCGCGACCAGGTTGGAAGAATCAGCGGGGAGTTGGACCGGGCGCATCGCTGGCGTGGCCATGTTCGGCGAAGAGAAAGCGCGCGCCGTGCGCAAACTCGCGCTGAATTGGGGACTCGATCTCGCGAGGTCTTACGCGTACGGAGACACCGCCAATGACCGTAGGATGCTGGCGGCGGTCGGGCGTCCCGCGGCGGTGAATCCATCCGGCGAACTGCAGCGCATCGCTCGCCAGCATGGATGGCCGGAGATGCGGTGGAGCAGAGCAGCAAGTGAGACGCGGAGGCGAAGAGCACGCCTCCAGAAGAAAGAAGCGTTGACGAATCACACCCGGCCGGCCTGATGGAATAAAGCTACGGGCAAAAAAATGAAGCGCGTGAATGCGGAGAGCATAGGATGAACGGCCCACAAAGTCAGCGTCATCGAGGAGAAGAGATTGCAATCACGTGGAGCGCGGATGTTGATGTAGTGCGCAGCGAGAACAGCGCAATTGCTGCCGGCAAGGAGAGCGCCGAGATCCTCCAGCGGCTGCGACGTGAATTGGCGGCGGCCTGGGAAGCTTGCGGGGCGTTTGAGTGGGTGGCGCTGGGATACCTGGCGGTGTCGAGCGCCCTGATCGCGATGTTCTCGGAGAATGTTTCGCATGCGATGAAGCTGATTGGCACGCAAGCATTCGTAGCGTTTTTGATTTTGCTCCTGTGCCGAGTCGAGGCTGGCGTCGCGTCAGCCGCGGAGTGGCGAGGCGAAACGTTGGCATCGAAGTTTTGGCATTTCTGGCGCCACTGGTACCCGCACCTTTTTTTTCTGTTTTGTTTTGAAGAGTTGGGAAAGCTCGTCCACCTGGTTTCACCGCGGTGGCAGGACGCCAAGCTGATTGCCGCCGATCACTGGCTAATGGGCGTGCATCCCACGGTGTGGCTGGAACAATTCACCACGCCCGCGCGGAATGATTTCATGCAGTTCGCTTACCTGACATATTTCACCTATCTCCTGATCGTAGGCGGGATTTTGTACTATCGGCGGGATTGGCGCGCCTACTGGTCGGTGATGACTTATTCCGCTATCGGCTACGCCATCGGTTATGTCATCGCAATTTTCTTTCCCATCGAGAGTCCGTGGTTTTCAATGGCCGGAGCGTGGCACGGCGAGTTGCGCGGCGGGGCGTTCACGGCGGCGATCAATTTCATCGAACACTATGGGCGCGTGCGTGGCGCGGCGTTTCCTTCGGAACACGTTGCGGGATCGATTGCGGCCCTCTGGGGCGCGTGGCGGCATCGGCGTTGGCTGTTCTGGGTGATGCTGCCGCTGGTTCTGTGCATGTGTGTATCGACCGTGTGGGGACGCTATCACTACGTCGTGGATGTTTTCGGCGGAATGATTACCGGGACGCTGGGATATTTCATCGGCGCTTGGCTCATGGGTCATCGCAACGCACTTGGGACGGAGTGAAAATACTGAACACGGCGCACGATCGATTCAAGAGTTTGGCAAGACCGCTTGTCTCCCCGAATGAAACCGCTCGAATGCATGAGCGATTTGCAGCAGCGTGAGTTCGGCAGCGTGGCGGCCTATTAGCTGGAGGCCAACGGGCAAACCGGCGGGCGTGAAACCGCAGGGGAGTGAAATCGCGGGAACGCCCGCAAGATTTGCCGGCCGATTTAGGCGCAGCAGCAGCGCACGAGTCGGATAATCTTTTCCGGCGATGCACGTTTTTTCTTCTCCGATGAGCGGCGCGGTGATCGGCGTCGTAGGCACCGCGATTACATTGACTCTGGCTTCGTCCATGCTCGCCAAAAGGCGGTGGATGAACTGCACGCGCTGTTCGCAAGCGTGCAGATAAGCCACAGCCGTGGTTTTGCCGCCCATTTCCAGGCGCGTTCGAACGTCCTCGCCGTATTCCGCGGATCGCTCCGGGAAAAATCCGGAAACCTGGTGGTAGTGCGTGGCTTCGGGCAGGGCGATGTGGTTGCCCGCTTCTTCGGACTCCTGGAGTAAAGGAATCGAAACCTTTTTCATTTGCGCGCCGAGCTTGCGCAGGATGCCAAGCGAAGCTTCAAATGCCTCGCGAACCTCTTCCGAGAGCACGTCCAGGAAAAATCCGCCCGGCAGACCGACACGGAACTTGGCGAGCTTTCCGGAGATGCGCGCTGCTGTCCATTGCCCGCGCGGAAAAACGTGCGGCATGGCAATGGCGCGAAAAAGGATGCCGGCATCGCGAGCCGAGCGCGCGAGAGGGCCGGTACAATCGAGCGTCGGTGAAAGAGGAATAACTCCATCGTCGCTGACGTGGCCGCGCGTAGGTTTCAGTCCAACAGTGCCGCAGAGAGAAGAAGGGATGCGGATCGAACCGCCGGTGTCCGTGCCGACACTGCCGTAGCAAAGTCCGGCAGCAACAGCGGCTGCGGAACCGCCGCTGGATCCGCCGGGAATGCGTTCCAAGTCCCACGGATTGCGCGTTGGTCCATAGTGCGGGTTGTTCGTCGTGACCCCATAGGCGAATTCATGCAAGTTGGTCTTGCCAACGATTACGGCCCCCGCTTCCTTCAATAGGACAACAACCTGAGCGTCGCGCTGCGGAACGAAATCCTTGAGGATCTTTGAGCCCGCGGTCGTTCGAATCCCTGCCGTTTGGATGTTGTCCTTCAGCGAAACGGGAATCCCGTGGAGCGGCGTGCGGTCGCGAAGGCCCTTGCGACCGCGCGCGCCGAAGAGTTCCGATTCGGCTTTTTTGGCCTGCGCGAGCGCCAGTTCCGCCGTCACCGTGATGTACGCATTAATCCTGGGATTGAGCTTCTCGATTCGCCCGAGGATGAGCTTGGTAAGCTCGACAGGGGAAACCTTCCCTTTGCGGAAGAGCTTTCCGATTTCCTCGATGGAGGCGAACGCCAGCTCTGTTTCGTTTTTCTGCGCAGTGTTCATAATCTCTCTAGTCTTCGCAATTTTTCATTCCGCAAGCGCGATCAACAGTCCGGCTCGATTTCAGACCGGTTTTCCCCCGTGTCCTCCGCGTTCTCCGTAGCCTCCGTATTAATTCTTTCGTGGAACGATTTTCGCGCTTCTGCCGAATGTGCACATCTCGATCCATCTCTAAAAAATCTTTTCCCGGCGCCGCAAATTCCCGAACGTGCCGATATTCGCGATGATGAACGCCACCCGAAACTGGTTCTCCGTGCGCACCTGTCCCAGGTTGATGCGCCGGTATTCCAGCGCCAGGCCGCAACAGTTGCCGTTGTAACTCACCTGCACGATCTGGTTCTGCAGCGTTTTATTGACGAAGTCGTACCCAAATCCGGTGGTGAAGTTAAATCCTTTGCGCGCCTCGCTCCCATAACCAACCAGCGCGCGCACCTGGTTGGAAAGAGGCTGAAGCGCCGGGTCGGCCTGCAAGCGGAAATGCGCGATGGTGGCGAAAACTTCCTTGTATGGTTTCACCTTGAGCAGCGTGCCAATGGTCGTGATTTTTTCAAGCTGGGGATCGTACTCGATGATCTGCTCCGCGTCGTAGCGTCCTCCCGGAGTGATTTTGAAATCGCTGACGACCGGCGACCAGTGCGCCGGGCCCAGTGCGAAGGCGAAAGGCGTGATGGAATCGAGCGCCTGAAAAACGTTGCGCACGCAAGAGCCGGGTGATGGTGGCGTGATGTTGCGGTCGCAGGGGGCAATCGCTCCGCCGAAGGTGGTATCGAAGAAATGTTTCTGCACCACGCGCCACGAAAGCAGTTCCCGCGGCTGGCCGCCGCCCTCCTTGACGAAGAGCCGCTGCGTGACCCCGTATTCCACTTCGTTGGTGTCCGTCAGCGTGGATCCGGAGTCGAAGCGGATGAAGCCGGCAAAATTGTTTACACCCGTGACGTAGCGGTAGGTGACCGAAGGTTCGACGGTGTGCTTGTATCTGCGCCGGATATCGTGTTTCTCCGGGGAAGCGCGGTCGAAAAAGCGCTCGAGCGTGGGCGGACGCAGCTCCACCGCAAATTCTCCCGTGTTGCGGTCAATCGCTTTGCCGCTCGCGTCACCCGCGAAGTCGAGGGAATCGCCGTAGCGCGTGGCGCGAAAAGCCGCGGAAGCCGTGACCCCAAGCCACGGCCCGAAGCGAACCGGCACGGTGATGCGGGGTGCAAATTCCGTCCGGGAAACGTAATGCGCAGTCGCGATCTCCGTGTCGTCCCGGTGCACGGTGCCGACGGAGGCGTCCAACGAAAAATACACCGGCACGTTATGCCAGGGCGCCTGCTCGACGGAACCGAAGCGCGCTTCGGGGAGGTTGCGAAGCGACACGCTGATAGGAAGTTTCGTGCTGGTCGGCAAACTGAGAAATGCTTTGTCGTTGAGCGCCGCGAAGTTCAAGCTGAAGCCGCGGAAATTATTGGTGAGGAAGACCGAACTGCGCACTTCGGAATTGATGGCGTCGCCAAACGTGTCCGCGAAGGCGAGACGAAACGTAAGCGAGGAAAGCTGATTGTAGTCGGTGACGAAGCGCCAGCCGCCCGGCAGCAGCGCTTGCACTTCGAGCCGCTGCTGATGCCCGCCCTGTTTTCGAACTGTGTCGCCGGGCTGCTCCAGCCCGCGGTCGATCACGCCAAAGTAGCTGTATCGGATGGCCGTCTTTTCGAATGGCTTGGCGCGGAATTCGGCGCGCTGCGCCGTGCCGCGGCGGCTGAACAGCTCGGCGCCCAGCGTGGTATCAAGCCACGGTTTCGGCGCCCAGTACAGCGCGTCGCCGAAAACGAAACCCTTGCTGTTGCTATTTCCAATGGTAGGAATCAAGAACCCCGTCTCGCGCACTTTATTTCCCGCCGGAGCCGTGGCGTACGGCAGCCAGACCAGCGGCACGCGGAACAGCCGGAAACGCGCGTTGACGAGAGCCACCTGTTTGTTCAGCCGAATGCGCGCGTGCGCAGCGTAAAACTGCCAGTTGGGACGCTGCGGCTCGCATATCGTGATCCACGCGTGGCGGACGAAATAAACTTCGCCGGGGACGCGCTCGACCTCGCGGGCTTCGAAATAAAGCGGATTGTCCGAGACCAGCAGTTCGGGATTGGGGCGGCGCTCGATCTTCACCGTGCCGCGCACGTCGCGGAACTGCCCGTGACCGGTACTCACGTTGTAATGCGCTTCGCTGGCTTCCAGATGCTGATTGTCGTAGTCGAAGACCACGTGCCCGCGCGCCACGGCCTCGAAGGTCTTGTTGTTGTATTCCACGTGGTCGGCGCGCAGCCGGGAATCCCCGTAATGGATATCGACGTCGCCGTCGGCAATCGACAGGTCGCCTTGACGGGTTTGTTTTTGCGCTTCCAGAGAAACGATGCCGCCTTTGGCGGATCGCAGGCGCGTTTGCTGCGCCGCTGCCGGGCGCCCGGCGATGCCAGCAAGAGAAAATACCAGCAGCGTGAGGCACAACCAGGACCGGGGCGCGGAGGAAATCCGTGCATGAGGATGACATTTCACGCGGAGCATGCGCTCAATGAAAACAGTCAATAGCCTAGCACGCGCCAGCAGTGTTGTGTAGCGGGTCTCCCTCTTGAACACGGCAACTGAATCATTCCCGCTGGAGAAAAGTGGAACTCTCCATCGCTGCCTTGGTTCGGAAAACGTGATGAAACCCCGGCGAGACACGGCACGTCTGTAAGAGCACGGGTCTGGTGTGCCCAATCAGAAACAATTGATGCGTAACATGGCCCTGCGGAGTTATGATGCCGTGCCGCGAATACAGGGGGATGAAAATGAAGCATGTGCCATCTGTTTTGAGGACGGTTCTGGCCGCAGCGTTGCTCTACGGCGCATTCGCGATGGTTGCCTACGCTGCGCCCGCCGACCAGCCTAGTCCTACCGACAAGCTGAAGAACTTGGAATTTCGTGAGCTTGGCCCCGCCACCATGGGCGGGCGCATCGACGACTTCGCGGTCGTCGAGAGCAATCCGAATATCGTCTTCGTGGGCGCGGCTTCCGGCGGAGTCTGGAAGACCACCAACAACGGAACGACCTGGGAGCCGGTCTTCGACAAGGAAGGTGTCTCGAGCATCGGCGACATCGCCATTGCTCCGTCCGATCCCTCCATCGTCTGGGTAGGCACCGGCGAACCGAATAACCGCCAGAGCTCTTCCTGGGGCGACGGTGCGTACAAATCGCTCGACGGCGGAAAGACCTGGAAGAAGATGGGCCTGGATGCCACGCGGCATATCGGCCGCATCGTGATTCATCCGAAAAATCCCGATGTGGTGTACGTCGCGGCGCTCGGCCGTTTGTGGGGGCCGAATCCCGAGCGGGGCGTTTACAAGAGCACGGACGGCGGGAAGACCTGGACGCAATCGCTAAAAATCAACGACGACACCGGCGTCAGCGACATCGCCATGGACCCGCAAAGCCCGGACACGCTCTATGCCGCTGCCTACCAGCGCCGCCGCACACCCTTTGGTTTCAACGGTGGCGGAATCGGCAGCGCCATTTACAAGACCACCGATGGCGGCGCAACGTGGAAGAAATTGACCAAGGGACTGCCCTATGAAAACGGCGGAGAGACCGGCCGCATCGGCCTGGATATTTACCGCAAGGATCCCAACATCGTCTATGCCTTGGTGCAGCACGAAAAAGGAGGCACCTATCGCAGCGAAGACAAAGGCGAAACGTGGAAAAAGATGGGCGACACGAATCCTCGTCCCTCCTACTACAGCCAGATTCGCGTCGATCCCAATAACGATTTGCGCATCTGGGAATTGGGCGCGCGGATGTACTATTCCGAAGACGGCGGCAAAACCTTCTCCACCCAGCGCGTGAAGAAGATTCACGGCGATTTTCACGCCATGTGGATCGATCCCGCCGATTCCAATCACGTCATCACCGGAAGCGATGGCGGAATTCACTGGAGCTACGACAACGGGCGCACCTGGGACTTTATCAATACCATCGCCATCGGCCAGTTCTACGAGGTCGGACTGGACAACGAAAAGCCCTATCACATTTGCGGCGGATTGCAGGACAACGGAAGCTGGTGCGGGCCCATCCAGACGCTCGCGCGCGACGGCATTGCCAATGAAGATTGGAGAGTGATTCACGGCGGCGATGGTTTCTACGCGGAGATCGATCCCCTCGAGCCCTGGATCGTTTACACCGAAGCGCAGGATGGATACATCGACCGTAGGGACTTGCGAACGGACCAGCAGCACTCCGTCCGGCCCGAGGCCAAGGCCGGCGAACCGCACTACCGCTTCCAGTGGAATTCGCCGGTGGCGGTTTCCGCGCACGACCACAAGACGATTTACTACGGCGGAAATTTCTTGTTCAAGTCCACGGATCGCGGGGACACCTGGACGCGGCTGGGCGCGGATCTCACCACCGGAGTGGACCGCAACAAACTGCGGATTTTCGGCAAGACACCGGACAAAAATACGCTCTCGCGGCACGATGGCGTCCAGGACTATCCGACCATCACCACACTCAGCGAATCGCCGCTCACTCCCAACGTTTTGTGGGCCGGAACCGACGATGGCAATTTGCAGGTGACGCGCGACGGCGGGAAGACCTGGAAGAACGTGGCCGCGAGAGTGCCCGGCGTGCCCCAGGGCACCTACGTAAGCAGGGTGGTGGCTTCGAAATATGCCGAAGGCACGGCCTTCGTCACGTTTGACGGCCACCGGAGCGATGACAATGGGATCTACATTTTCCTGACCACGGACTACGGCGAGAGCTGGAAGCCCATTCGCAACGGCATTCCCGATTCCGCGGGAAGCGTTCACGTCGTTCGCGAGCACCCGCGCAGCCAGAATCTGCTCTTTGCCGGAACGGAGTTCGGCTTGTGGGTCTCGTGGGACCGCGGGGCCAACTGGACTGCGCTGAAGAATAATTTCCCCACCGTGCCGGTGGACGACATCGAGATTCAAGCGCGCGAGAACGATCTGGTTCTGGCCACCCACGGCCGCTCCATCTGGGTTTTTGACGACCTCACGCCCATCGAAAAGATGGACGCCAATGTTGCCGCGTCCGGCCTCACGTTCTTTCCGCCGAGAGCGGCGACCACCTGGCGTTTGGGCAACCGGCGCTGGAGCGCGGGGCAGAAGATGTTCGCCGCGAAGAATCCGCCGTACGGTGCAATTCTGAATTACTACCTGAAAGAGGCCGTGCCGCCAGAGCCTCCGAAAACCGATAAGGATAAGGACGCCAAGGACAAGAACGGCGAATCCGCGGCGGAAGAAAAAACCGAAACCGACGCGGCCGCCAAGAAAGAAGGCCAAGTGAAAATCAGCGTGCTCGATAAGGACGGCAAGCTGATGCGGGAATTTGACGGGCCCGGAGCCGCGGGCGTCAACCGCACGAACTGGGATCTGCGTTGGAATCCGCCGGCCGAACCCACCGAGGAACAAAAAGAAGCCATCGCGGCGGGGTATGGGTTTGGGCCGCGTGGGCCGCTGGCGGAGCCAGGCGAGTACACGGTCAAGATCAAAGCGGGCAGCAAGGAAGCCACGCAGAAAGTCGTGGTTGAGGACGATTCACGCGTGCGGATTTCCGCGGCGGACCGCGCGGAGCGGGCTGCGGCCATCGAGCAGATCTATGCCATGGACAAGACCACGGACAAGGACCGCAAGAGCATCGAGGGTCTGCAAAAGGCGCTGAAGGCGGCGCGCGAGCAGTGGAAAAAAGATGCGGAAAAAGCCAACGCCACGAAAATTCCCGAAGATGTCGTGAAAGCGGCGGACGAACTGCAAAAGAAGGTAGACGCGGTTGCGGAGAAATATGTCCGCGAGCGCCAAGGCCTGGGGAATGCCGGTCCTCCGTTGGAATGGAAGCCGGACCCGCTGCCGGAGCAGTTGCAGGATCTGCTCGATGATCTGGATGGATTTACGGCCGCCCCCGATGGACAGCAGAAGGAAAAACTTGCGGAGCTGACGCCGGAGGTGAGCGCAGCCTCCGCGCAAGTGAAGAAGTTCGTGGAAGAGGAACTTCCGGCGCTCAACAAAAAGATGAACGACGCCGGCATCCCTCACATCGTTCCGGCAACGGCCGGGCGGAGCGCTGGTCCGGGCGCCGACGAAGAATCAGACCGCTAAGCGGGACGAGTAGCTTCAGGGCTGAGACGCTTCCGATGGGCTTGCGTCTAAATTTCAGATCAATGGTGTATTTTGCGGCGGCCCGCATACCCGCGAGCGGCTAATGGCAATCATCCGGTGGAAAAACTCGCCTGACGGTACGAGGGAGAAGAACATGAACTCGAAGCAGCCCAGCCTGCGCGGTGTAGCCGCGTGGTTTGTCGTGCTGGCGATGATTTTCAGTGGATTCGCGGGAGCCGCGCTGGCGAAGCGGCAGGAAGCTGCGCCGCAAGAAAAAGACAAGAAGGACGAAAAGAAAGACGAGAAGAAAGGCCTGCCGCTCAAGCCGGAGCGCAAGCTCGACTTCACCACCGACGAAGGGACGTGGCTTTCGCTCGATGTTTCGCCGGACGGCAAGACCATCGTGTTCGAACTCCTGGGCGACATCTACACCCTGCCGATCGAAGGCGGCCAGGCCAAGCTGATTTCCGGCGGCATGGCCTTCGGCAGCCACGGGCAATTGCAGGGGCTGGGATACCACTGGGAAATGTGGATGCTCGCGAGCGGAGGAATGACGCCGCTCGAAGTGCTCCGTTGCGCAACGCTGAACGGATCGAGAATCATCGGGCGGCCACAGGATCTTGGGTCCATCGAGCCAGGGAAGCTGGCGGACCTGGTGATCCTGGACAAGAATCCGCTGGAGGACATCCACAACACGAACTCCATTCACTGGGTGATGAAGAACGGTGAATTGTTCGAGGGCGATACGCTCAACCAGGTGTGGCCGGAACAGAAGAAACTCGAGCCGCTGTGGTTCTGGAATAATTACGATGCGCCGAAAGCCGGCGAGCCGTTGAGCTACGGGCCGACGGTGCAGCCGTAGAAGAGAGTGGCTAGTAACGAGCGGCCAGCGACTCGTGACCCCGTGGAGCGCGGGCCGGATTGATGAGTCACAAGTTGTGAGTCGCAAAGGGGGGCGCGATGCATTGCGTCCCCCTTTGCTTTTAATCTTATTCCCATGTGAAGTTATTGCTTTGGGGCGGCCTTGGCGTGGGTGATGCGATACCACTCGAAGGTGCGGCGGAGTCCTTCCTCGAAGCCTACTTGGGGATCGTAGCCGAGGAGTTCGCGAGCCTGGGAAATATCAGCCAGGGAATCGCGAATGTCGCCGTCGCGAGGCGGGTCGCACTTGGCCTGCAGGCGCTTTCCGGAAATTTTGCCGAGGAGTTCGATGGTCTGATTGAGAGTAAAGCGGACGCCAGTGCCGACGTTAAAGACTTTGCCCGAGACATTGGGGGCTTCGCAGGCGAGAAGATTGGCCTGCACGGCGTTTTCCACGTAAGTGAAGTCGCGCGACTGTTCGCCGTCGCCGAAAATGCCCGGCTGGGTCTCTTCGAGGAAGGCAGTGCAGAATTTGGCGAGCACGCCGGAGTAGGGCGAACCGGGATCCTGGCGCGGGCCGAAGATATTGAAGTAGCGGAGCGAGACATTTTCGAGGCCGTAACAGCGGCCAAAGGTTTGCGCGTAAAGCTCGCCGACGTATTTGGTGACGCCGTAAGGCGAGATGGGCACGGGCCCCATGGTTTCGACCTTGGGAAGGGTGGGCGTTTCTCCGTACGCGGAGGAGGAGGCGGCGAAGACGATGCGCTTGACCTTGGCGTCGCGCGCGGCCACCAGGACGTTGAGCGTCCCGTCAATATTAATTTTGTTCGTTTCGATGGGGTCTTTGACCGAACGCGGGACGGAGGTACGAGCGGCAAGGTGCAGGACGTACTCGGCCTCGTGCATGGCTTTGCGCACGGCTTCCAGGTCCGTGATGCTTCCTTTAATAAAAGAGATCTTGTTGCGAATCTCGGCCAGGTTTTCTTCTTTCCCGGAAGATAAGTCGTCGAGCACGACCACGCTATGGCCGCGGCGGACGAGTTCGTCAACGGTGTTCGAGCCGATGAATCCGGCGCCGCCCGTTACGAGGTAGCGCATTGTGGAATCCTCCTAAATCGTGCGGCCAAGGAACGGCCGAGAATCGTTCGACAGCAAAGCGCCCCAGGAAACGGTCCGTGGTGATCGGGATGCCGCCCCGGCAATCCATCCGGGCGCAGGAAAGACGCTCGCGCCGGGTTTTGATACTCTCATAGTCTACAGAGGCTCCGGCTGATTGCGCCGGGGCTACCGAGCACGAAAACGTATTGTACGACGGAAGCCAGCAGCGCAAGAAACCGAATCGAAGGAGCGTCACACTAAAGAACATGGGGCACCGGGTGACAGTAGGCATTGCGGTGGTAGCGGCATTGGGTTGCACGGGCGGAGCGTTCTATTGGCTGCATGGACGGAACGTGCGGCCGGAACACGCGCTGCGGTCCGCACCGCCTTTCTTGCCTTCGGCGAACGCGGCGGGCAGAAAGGGTGCGGCGGCGGGCGAAAGTGCGCCCGCAGAGGCGTCGAAGCGAGGCGCGGCGGATCCTGAAGCGGGACTGGCGCTGCGAGCGGGCGAGGTGCTGGAATACACGGCGAATGTCGCCAAGCTGAACAATGTAGCCAATTTGCGGCTGCAAGTGTCGGAGCGGCGCAGCTTTTTGGGAAAGAATGCCTGGCATCTACAGGCCTTCGCGCACACGGAGAACCCGCTGCGCATGATGTTCGTGCTGGATGACCAATTCGATTCGTACAGCGATGCCGGAACCATGGCCAGCCTGCAATATGAAATGCATCTCGATGAGCGCGGGCAGAAAGTGAATTCGGTGCAGCGCATGACCGCCACGGGGAAAGAGCCCGCGCCCGCGGATGCCACGGAGACGCGCGTACTGCCGGGGACACGCGACCCGCTGGGAATGATGCAGTATCTGCGGAATGTGGATTGGACGAAAACGCCGGAGGTGCGCAGTCCGGTGTACGACGGGCGCAAATTGTACGACGTGCGAGCGAAACTCGCGGACAGCAGTGAAGTGGTCAGCGTGCCCGCGGGAAACTTTACGGCGTCTAAGATCGAACTACGCGTCTTCGACAACGGCGCGGAGATGAAGGATGCGCGTTTTGCGCTGTACCTGGCAAATGACGCGATGCGAACGCCGGTGCTGCTGGAGGCGGTGCTGCCCTTCGCGACAGCGAGAGTGGAATTGAAGAGTAGTAGGTAAGCCCCCCTCCCCCCTCCCCCCTATTCTTGAGCTATCAGTGGCAAACAAAGGGGTTACGGGCGCGGAGTGCGCATCAGTGGCAAACAAAGGACTTAGCTGTTGGTATGCAGCACAGAAGGCAACAGGCAGCTTAACGCAGAGGCGCAGAGTGTACAGAGAAAACGAAACGCCTGCTGAAGCGCCGGACAGGCCGGGGCGAGCCTGTCGGATTCCGATTTTAGTTA
>JAYVMO010000055.1:0-7221 GCA_043758915.1 Acidobacteriota bacterium
TTCACTTCGCTTCGGATTCCGAACTCCTGAAGATAGATGCCCGGCTCGATGGAATTGCAAGTTTTCGGAATGAGGTGGCGCATGTCATGCGTCTCCAACCCATCCATGTTCACACCGTTACCATGGACCGTTTGGCCGAGACTGTGCCCCGTGCGGTGAAAGAAATACTTTCCGTAACCGGCCTTCTCGATCACGCCGCGAGCCATTTTGTCCACTTGCCAGCCTTGCAGCGGCTTCCCCGCCGCGACGCTCGAACGAATCAACTCGACGGCCTTGTCCCGCGCTTCCCGCACGATGCGAAAAATCTTCGCGTATTTTTCCGGCACCTTGGCCCCGAGATACCCGACCCAGGTAATGTCGTAATAGACGCTGCCGGGCTCCTTCTTTTTCCCCCACACATCGAGCAGGAGAAAGTCGCCTTCGCGGATGGGAGAAGCCTTCTCCGGCGTCGGCCCGTAATGAGGATCGCTCGCGTTGGCATTCACGGCCACGTCCGGCCCTTCTTCCGTCATAATTCCGGCAGCCTCAAACTCTTTTAGAATCCATGCCTTCAAATCGTATTCCGTCAGAACCTGCTTCTCACGGACACATTTCGCCGCATGTTGGAATGCTTCCCGAACAATCCTGTCGATGGCCACGCCTGCGGACAAATGCGCATCGAGCTGTGCCGCGCTCCAGCACGCTTCATATTTCTGCACCAAGTCGGCCGAACTCACAACCTTCGCTCCCGCGCCACGAACCAGCTCGACCGTCCCCGCATCCACCATCGAAACATACGGGATAGCGTTCTTTGGCGAGTACTGCATGGCCACATTCTTCGCGCGCCCGAGAATTTGTTTCAGATTTTTGCGCAGCTCGTCTTGCCCAGCGTAATAAAGGGTTTCTCCCGGCAGGGATGCCAGTGACTCCGCCTCGATCTTGTGAACGAGCTTCTTCGGTGTGCCCTTGGCCGGCACAAAGTAGAACCACCGCCGCGTGCGCATGCCCTCTGGCAGCTTCAGGATGCGCAGGGCAATGGGGTCGCGCCCGCGAAAGTCGTAAAAAAGCCAGCCAGCGAGCTTCGCCGCGCGAAGATCGGCTTGTATACCCTGAATGTCGGCGCTCATGTTCGGTCTTCGCTCCATTGCCGTGCGCCGTGTAAGGCGCAAAGCTTCACGCTTCCAGGTTCACCAGCCCAAACACCTGCTGCTTGGTCACCCCGCTGATTTCGATGCGTTTCGTGCGGCTGCGGTGGCCGCTGAGAATTCTAACAGCCGACTTGGGCGTTTTCAAAAGTTGTGCAAGGTATTCGACGAGAGCTTCGTTCGCGCGATCTTCCACGGCCGGCGCCCGCAACCGAATCTTCAGCGCACCCGCCATTTCGCCGGCGATCTCATCCTTACTGGCCCGCGGCTGCACGCGCACGGCCAGGATCACTCTTCCGTCCTTTTCCTGAATATCCAGCATTCACCTTCTCCTCGCGCGCTATTTCGCGGCTCGCGCTCCGAACAACGCCGTGCCCACGCGCACTTCCGTGGCGCCCTCTTCGATGGCCATCTCAAAATCGTGGGACATGCCCATCGAGAGAACCGGCAGCGCGCCGCCCAGCCGCTTCGTCAATTCGTCCCGCAATGCCCGCAGGCGGCTGAAGTACGGCCGCACCTGCTCGGCTTCCTCGAGAAAGGGAGGGATGCACATCAATCCCGCGAACTCGATACGGGGCAACGCCGCGATCTGTTCCGCCAGCGCAGGCAGCCCGGCAATTTCCACGCCGCTCTTGGTCTCCTCGGGAGCGACGCGCACTTCGATCAGCACGCGCAGCTTTTCTTTGGCACCTATCTCCTCGCGGGAACGATCCAGCCGTTGGGCCAGGGCGTAGTCGTCCACGGAGTCCACGGCGTGAAACAATTTTGCCGCGCGCGCGGCCTTGTTGCCCTGCAAGTGTCCAATCAAATGCCACGTAGCAGTCACATCCCCGAGTGCGCCTCTCTTCCCTTCCCATTCCTGCACGCGGTTTTCGCCAAAGTGGCGCAGGCCCGCTTCATACGCCTCGCGAATCACTTCCGCCGGATGCGTCTTTGAAACGCCGATGAGGGTAATCTCCTGAGCGCGCCGTCCCGCGCGATGCGCCGCGGCGGCGATGCGCTCTTGAATCCGCCCCAGGTTTTCCCGTATCGATGATTGCGCCATGGCCAGAGGAAAATCGTAACACGCCGGATTGCAGCGCGGAGAGTCTGCGGTTAGACTGACTTTCATACGTTGACCGCTCTGCGGTCACAATAGACCAAGACCGCTCTGCGGTCACAATAGACCAAGACCGCTCAGCGGTCACAACCAAGTATGACTGCACGCGGCACTCTGATCGCCATTGAAGGAATCGACGGGAGCGGTAAGCGCACGCAGGTGGAGCTGCTTGAAAAAGCGCTGGCCACGCGCGGCTATTCCACCTATTCGACGGGTTTCCCGCAGTACGATTCCTGGTTCGGAAAAATGATTGGCAAATTTCTCGACGGCGAGTTCGGCCCGCTGGAGGCCGTTGATCCGCATTTCACAGCCATGCTTTATGCAGGGGATCGTTTCGAAGCCAAGCCGCGTCTGGAAGCTGCGCTTGGCGAGGGCCGCATCGTCCTCGCCGACCGTTACATCGGCTCGAACCTCGCTCACCAAGTGGCGCGTGCGCCCGCGGAAAAGCGTTTCGAATTCCTGAGCTGGATCGGGCACTTGGAGTACACCATCTACGGGCTGCCGCGCGAAAATCTGATCCTCTACCTGCGCGTCCCGCCGCTGCACGCCCAGAATCTGATCGCCCGCAAAACCGCGCGCAGCTACACAGCCGCCAAGCAGGACCTGCAGGAATCGAGCCTTGGTCACCTCGAAGACGCCGCCGAAATGTACGATATGCTTTCGCGACGCTCGCCCTGGGCCACCATCCAGTGCTTCGATGCCGCGCGAAACGCCATGCGCCTGCCCGAAGAAATCGCCGAAGAAGTTCTTGCCGCGGTCGAGCCGGTTCTGGCCGCGCATTCGAAAACTGGTGCAAGCTAAGCTATGGGCTTTTCCGAATTTCTCGGCAACCAGCGTATCGTCGCGGCGCTGCGCGGCGCGCTGCGCACTGAGCGGGTGCCGCACGCGCTGCTCTTCACCGGCGTGCGCGGCATCGGCAAATTCACACTGGCCCGCATGTTCGCGCAAGCCGCCAATTGCGAGCGGCTCACCGACGACTTCTGCGGCGAGTGCGCCACCTGCCGGCGCATCGCCCTCTTCGCGGAACCGCAAAAACTCATCGAGCAGGGCCTCGCCGAGCGCGGCGAAAGCGCCGACGCGGCCACCGTCGAACGCATGCCCTTGATTCTTCAAGGGCACCCGGACGTCTGGGCACTGGTGCCCGACCCCGTGCGCCTGAAAAGTCCTGTAGCGCGCCCCATGCTGCGCGTCGGCCAGCTCCGGGCCGTGCAGCGCGCCGCGTACTTTCAGCCCATGGGCCGCCGCCGCGTTTTCATTCTGGATGGCGCGGAAACCATGCGCTGGGACGTCGCCAACGTCTTCCTGAAAATTCTGGAGGAACCCCCCGGCTCGGCAACGCTGATCCTGACCGCGCCATCGCCCTATGCGCTGCTGCCGACCATTGTTTCGCGTTGCTTGCAATTTCATTTCGCGCCGCTTCCGCAGGATGACGTGGAAAAAATCTTGCACGAGAAGACGGATCGCCAGGGCGCGTCGCTGAAGCTGGCCGCGCAGCTCGCCGAGGGCAGCCCCGGTATGGCGCTGGAAATGGATGTCGATAAGACCGCGCAGCGGCGCAAAGACGCCCTTCGCATCCTGGAACGCGCCGCGCGCGGCCAGGGCTTCGCGCAGCTCTTTGCCGATACCTCGGCGCTGGCCAAGGACCGCGAGTCGTCGTTCGAAGAGCAGCTTGGCGTGTTCTATAGCCTGCTCACCGATCTTCTGGAACTCACGTCCAATGTAAAGGAACCTGTATTGCGAAATGCTCCGCTGTCGAAGGAATTGGAGCTGCTTGGCAGATCCGTGGACACCGCCTGGGTCATGCGGGCCATCGCGGGCTTTGACGAACTTCATTCTGGTGCGCGCCGCAACCTGAATCGCCAACTGGGCCTCGATGCCCTCGCTGCATCGCTGGCGCGGTAGTCTTCACGCCCGCGGCCGGTGTAAGCTTGACCTGATAGTTGGAAAGCGGCGACAAAAAAATTAGACGTTCGAACTGTAACCCGCGGCCACTAACACGCATCTCATGCACTGAATACACCCGCGTTGGTGAAAAGGAGTGGTCATGGTGAATCGCCGGTTGTTTCGTCCCGGATTTCCGGACATCAAGGAGCAAAGCGCTCCCTGGGCGCAACATAGTGGACCCACGCCGAACAAGAAACCCGCTCCGCCGGAGACCACGCACGCGGAAAACTTCTACTGGGTCAAGCAGATGCAGGCGCACACGCCGATGGCGGTGGTGCTCGATACTGGCGAAGTGCTGCGCGGCACGGTGGAATGGTACGACCGCGATTGTATCAAGCTCACTCGCGAGGGAAGCCCCAACTTGCTGGTCTTCAAGCGCGTGATCAAGTATGTCTATAAGGATGGAGAAGAATCCGCCCACGGCGGCGACGAATAGTCCTTTTATTTGCCCAACGAATGCCCGCCGGCGGCTCCAAAGGTGAGCAGCGCTTTTGCGGCCAGCGAACCATCCTCATTGAAGATCTCGCACTCGGTCACCACGAAGTTCCGTCCCGCTTTCAGAACCCTGGCATCCGCCTTCACCGTTCCGCCCGGCACTGGCGCCAGATAGTCGATGGTCAGCGTCACCGTGGCAATCTCCGTTCCGCGCGGCACCACCGAGTAGGCCGCGATGGCCGCTGCGGTATCGGCCAGGGCAGCCAGTATCCCTCCATGCACCACCCCGTGAATCTGCTTGTGATCGGGCCGCACGTCCAGGCGAAAGACGGCGCGGCCTTTCTCGATACTCTCCACGTCAAAGCCGAGTAGTCCCGATGAAGGACTTTCTTTCAGCCGCGCTCTCACGGCCTCGATGATCATCTCCGCTTCCTTCGGCAATTTTGTCTTCATCGTCCTCGAACGCTCCTCTTAGTAAGCGGACAGCCCGCCGACCAGTGGAATCGCCGTGCGTGTCAGCCACGCCGACTCCTCCGAAGCTAAAAACACCGCCATCTCCGCAACATCCGCGGGGCGGCCCATCCGGCCAAGGGGGATCGAAGCGATCCTGCTCTTGCGCAGCGCTTGCCCTTGTTCGTTCGCGTCAAACAGCCCCTTCACCAATTCCCGTCCCCCCTCCCGTTATCAGCGCCACTTTGCCCGCAAGCCGTGTCACGTTCTGCCCTTCTCCCGCGTCTAACAGGCTGCTTCACCACCCGCCACCCATTGCGCGCGGGTGCGCGCGACTCTAGCATCCGGCCTCGTGGCTCGCAAGCCACGCTGGGCATGGAGCAAGTGCTCTGTGGCCGCACAGAGGCGTGAAGCATCTGCGAAGATCGCGGATTGATGTATCGTAGCAGCGCCCTTTACCGGGACGGAGACCCGAAAGCCACCCCATGCGTATCGGCATAACCTGTTACCCCACTTACGGCGGCTCCGGCGTCGTGGCTACCGAGCTTGGCCAGGAACTTGCCGCGCGCGGCCACGACATTCACTTCATCAGTTACGCCCCGCCCATCCGCATGAACCCCAACGACCCAAACATCCATTTTCACGAAGTCGAAGTCGCCTCCTACCCGCTCTTCGACCATCCGCCATATACTCTCGCGCTCGCCACCAAGATGCTCGAGGTCTTCGAATCTGAATCGCTCGATCTTCTCCACGTCCATTACGCCATTCCGCACTCCGTCAGCGCCATGCTGGCGCGCTCCATGGCCGCGCCCCGCCGCCTGCCCTTCATCACCACGCTGCACGGCACGGACATCACCCTCGTCGGCAGCAACCTCAGCTATCTCCCCATCACGCGCTTTTCCATCGAGCAGAGCGACGGCGTCACCTCCATCTCGCGCTATCTGCTCAACCAAACTCTCAAAGAGTTCGACATCAAGCGGCCCATCGAAGTCATCCCCAATTTTGTGAATTGCGACCTCTACACGCGCAAGGCCAATGAAAGCCTCCGCGCGCAATGGGCACCCAACGGCGAACCCATTCTCATGCATCTTTCGAATTTCCGCCCCGTCAAGCGCCTCACCGATGTCGTGGAAATCTTCGCCCTGCTCCGCGCCAAAATGCCCGCCAAGCTCGTCCTCATCGGCGACGGCCCCGACCGCGGCGCCGCCGAGTATCTCGTCCGCAAGAAGCGCCTCCAGAAGGACGTCTTTTTCCTTGGCAAGCAGGACCAAGTTTACGAAAAGCTCGGAACCGCCGATCTCTTCCTCTTGCCTTCGCAGCTCGAATCCTTCGGCCTTGCCGCCCTCGAAGCCATGGCCTGCGAAGTCCCCGTAATCGCCACCAACGTCGGCGGCTTGCCCGAGGTTGTCGAACACGGTGTGGATGGATTTCTAGTGGAACCTGGCGACGTGCGGGAAGCCGCTCGCTACGCCATCGAACTACTCGCCCGCGCCGACCGCGGCCGCGAAATGGGCCAAATCGCCCGCATCAACGCCAAAAAGAAATTCTGCGCCAACGACGTCATCCCCCAATACGAAGCCTACTATCAGCGCATCCTAGCCCAATCCTCCGCCGCTTCAGCCTGAGTGACGCGAAGGCCACCGCCTAATCATCCATTCCCCCGTGCCGGGATTTTCCTTGTAGTGGCGAATCTTTAGATTCGTGCTTTTTCTTTGTCCTGGCGCAACACGCTGAGCCCGCCACCCACCACAAAACTGTCATCCCGGCCGGAGCAACCCAACTTGTTCTTCCCCATCCCGGTGGACCGGGATGCTTGGGTTGCGTAGTGGAGGGATCTCTCTTCTCTGTGTTCTCCGTGTCCTTTGTGACCTCTGTGTTAAAATTCCCCGTACGAACCCAGAAAAGATGACCCCAACCCAAAAAGAACTTCTCCAGGAATTTCAAAATTATTCCAAAACCGCATCCACGCCCCATTCCCTCATGGAGCACATGGCCATGCACCTTCACGAGAAGATGGCGCGCTACAACTGGACCGGTTTTTATCTCGTGGATCCCGCGGACCCCGGCTCCCTGATCATCGGGCCGTTCTCGGGTAGCTTCACTCCCAAAGCTCGCATCCCCTTCGGCGCCGGACTCTGCGGCGCGGCGGCCGCTACCGGAAAGGTCGTA